>NZ_JAQESL010000040.1:0-17273 GCF_027697525.1 Coprococcus sp. AM97-35
CTACTTGACGGGAAGCAGTTCACGGATATTAAGGTTTCTTTGCTTTTGTAAAATATTTTCCCCCGTTTTCCACAAAAAACGTATGTTTTTATGTGGACAATGTGGATAACCCACGAATATTCAGCATTTTCACATTTTTCAAATGCCTGCTTTCACTGGTGTTTCCAGTCTTTTACACGATTCTTCTTACTGAAAGAATTGTCGTATAAGTCGCCGGTGAAATCCCGATTCCCTGTTCCGGGTTCTGTGCATTGACGATCTGACCGTTCCCAATATAAATTCCTATGTGGCCATCATAACAGATCAGATCTCCCGGCATCGCCTGATCATAGCTTACCTCCACGCCTGCATTAATCTGGTCATACGTTGTCCGTGGAAGACTGATTCCAAAATGCGCAAATACTGATTGTACAAATCCGGAACAGTCTGCCCCATCTGTCAGACTTGTGCCGCCCCAGACATACGGATTCCCAATGAACTGGCATGCATAATCAACGATCGCCTGTCCATTTGACGCCGGTTGTGCGGAAACTTCGGTAGTCTCCGTCTGCTGTACATTTTCCTGGACTTCCTGCGTCATCTGCGCTTCTTCGGATTCCCTGGACACTGCATAGTTAAATGCTTCTGCTTCTTCTTTTCCTTCCTGCTGCGCTTCCGCTACCAGATTCTCCGCATACGTCTGCGCCTCTGCTCCTGTCAGTATATATTCTGTTTTTACATATCCGGTGACATCTCCCGATTCAACTGCCGTCCATTCTCCCACAGGACCTGTGATCTTCGCCGCGTATCCCGGATACAGCTTTCCGACATATTCACTTTCCTTCGTCGGTTCGCTTCTGACATACAGAAAACTTGTTACATTGGCAAATGCCATATCTAAATACTCACCCTTATTTTCCGGTACCAGATAATCCTCAGCTTTAATCTCCCTGTTCTGAGAATAAAGATCATTCAATACCGCTTCTATCCCTACGCCCGGCATCTTTGCAACTTCTGCGGTGTCTCCATCTGCTGCCATAACCGAAATTCCCGGAGATACTGTCATCCCCAGAAAAGTAACCAGGAACAATCCTTTTTTTAGATTTGAATGCATAAATCTCCCTCCTTCATGTATTCTTATCTTTTGTAAATATTACAGAATTGTTACATTTGTTACGGTGATATTATATCAATCAAATTTCACATTGTCAAGTTTTCCTCAGTTATTTCGTAGTACACAGTTCTACACCGTTCTTTATACACTTTGTTTTTTCGTCATATTTGTTACAAATTATTACATCTCGTTTAACAGTATTTCCATTTTTTATTCTTTTATTCAATATACAATTTTTTATTGACATTATAAGAATATTATTATAATATGATTTTAGTAATTATTATTATTATCTATTTGTAGGAGGTGACATCAATGGCAAGTTTAAAATACAGCAGACAGCGTGAGGCAATTAAGGATTATCTTTCCTCTGTTACAACACATCCAACAGCAGATACTGTATATATGCATATCAAAGAAGAATTTCCAAATATCAGTCTCGGAACCGTTTACCGCAATTTAAATCTGCTTGCCGACATAGGCGAGGCAATTAAAATTACAACACCCGATGGCGGCGATCGTTTTGATGCACGTACCAATCCGCATTATCATTTCTATTGCAAGTGCTGCAAGCGAATGATTGATATGGATTTTGATCACATGGATAAGATCAACCATCTCGCATCCGAAAGTTTCGACGGTCAGATTGAATCACACACCATGCTTTTCTACGGTATCTGCGGTGATTGTTTAAGAAAGTCCTGACTATGTGGTATAAATTCAGAAATTTTGAAAAAACTTATCAATTATAGTTGACAAAGAAGGATGTATATGTTATCTTAATATCAGTAACAGTTACTAATATTGCTAACTAAAAGAAATCAAATATACTATCAAAAAAAGAAAAGGAGATTATTATTATGAAGAAATTTGTTTGTACAGTATGTGGTTATGTATACGAAGGCGAAGCAGCACCGGAGAAATGTCCAGTATGTGGCGTAGGCGCTGACAAGTTCACAGAAGTAAAAGAAGGCGAAAGAGAATGGGCTGCAGAGCATGTAGTTGGAGTAGCTAAAGGCGTAAGCGAAGACATCCTTGCCGACCTCAGAGCAAACTTTGAAGGTGAATGTTCAGAAGTAGGAATGTATCTTGCAATGGCAAGAGTAGCTCACAGAGAAGGCTATCCGGAAATCGGACTTTACTGGGAAAAAGCTGCTCACGAAGAAGCAGAACACGCTGCTAAATTCGCAGAACTTCTTGGCGAAGTTGTAACAGACAGCACAAAGAAGAACCTTGAAATGAGAGTAGAAGCAGAACACGGTGCAACAGCAGGCAAATTTGACCTTGCAAAACGTGCAAAAGCTGCAAACCTCGATGCGATCCATGACACAGTTCATGAAATGGCAAGAGACGAAGCAAGACACGGAAAAGCATTCGAAGGATTACTCAAACGCTACTTTGGCTAAGCTACAAGCCGAGCAGGGATAAATAGAAGAGCCCCTGGAAGATCGAATTTATTCATTCTTCCAGGGGCTCTTCTATTTATCCCTATTAGGCGACAGCCTGCAGCGAGAAGTAGCGCAGCGCATTCGAGCTGGCTCGACCTCCTATTTCTGGTTCGCCGGCTCCACAGCCACCGTCTTCCCTTTAATTTTCACATTCTTCATCGCATTCAGTACCTCACGGGCATATTCCCTCGGCACCTCAACAAATGTATACTTATCATACATATCAATCGTTCCGATCAGCTTTCCATCCATTCCGCTTTCCCCGGCGATTGCACCAAGAATATCTCCCGGACGTACTCTCTGCTTCTTTCCAATATTGATGAACAGACGTACCATTCCGTCCTCACCTGCACCGGTATCTCCAAATTCCCAGTCATTTTCCTCTGTATTTTTGTTATCCTCTGTCATTCCACAGCAGATCTTTAAAAATGCAGCCGCCATATCCATTGCTGTAAATTCAGAATTATTGACACGTTCTTCGATGGCATTGATCATCATGTCCAGATCTTCCTGCTCGATCACACGCTCCACATCATCCAGAATATTTTCCATCTTAGTATTCGCAACGTCATTCAGTGACGGAACTTTCTGTGCATAGATCTTCGTCTTGCAGTATCTCTGGATCTCTTTCAGTTTGTAAACTTCTTTTCCTGATACGAAAGAAAATGCTCTTCCTTCGCGTCCTGCGCGTCCGGTACGCCCGATACGGTGTACATAATATTCATCATCCTGCGGGAGATCATAATTAAATACTGCTTCCACTTCATCTACATCAATTCCACGGGCCGCCACATCCGTTGCTACCAGGATCTCTGTCTTACCGGTCCGAAAGCCCTGCATCACGCGGTCTCTCTGTTCCTGCTTCATATCCCCGTGAAGTCCTGCTGCAAAATATCCGCGTCCGAGAAGTGCATTTACCAGAAGATCCACCTGCTTCTTCGTATTACAGAATACAACCGAAAGCCTTGGTGAATAAATATCAAGAAGTCTGGAAAGAACTTCCTCTTTCTTCTTCGGCTTTACATCATAATAATACTGCTCAATATTCGGAACAGTCAGTTCCTTTTTTGTAACTTTGATCACTTTTGCGTTATTCTGGAATTTCTTCGTAATCTCCATGATCGGCTTCGGCATGGTTGCTGAGAAAAGCACGGTCTGGCGCTCCTCAGGAACACCACTTAATACAAATTCGATATCCTCACGGAATCCCATATTCAGCATTTCATCCGCTTCATCAAGCACAACCGTGTGTACAAAATCCAGCTTCATCGTCTTTCTGCGCATGTGGTCCATCACACGCCCCGGAGTTCCTATGACGATCTGTGTTCCACTCTTTAAGGAACGGATCTGCTTTACGATATCCTGTCCTCCGTAAATCGGCAGAACCTTAATTCCATGCATATATCTGGACAGGTTGCGGATCTCGTCTGCCACCTGGATTGCAAGCTCTCTGGTCGGGCAGAGAACGATCGCTTGCAGCTTTTTCAGCTTCGGGTCTACCTTTTCCAGAATCGGGATTCCGAATGCTGCGGTCTTACCGGTTCCGGTCTGTGCCTGCCCGATCAAATCGATCCCGCTAATCATTGCCGGAATTGCCTTTGCCTGAATCGGTGAAGCCTCCTCAAATCCCATGTATCTTACTGCTTTCTGAATCTCTTCCGAAAGTCCCATTTCTTCAAATCTAACTGTTTCCATCCATTATCCTTTCTATTAAATACATTACCAATTACAAATATGACCTTAAACTCCATCATATAAAATCTGCCAGGGCGCATTCTCGCGCCTGCGGCGGTCGCTTGCGCCAACTTCCTTATCCGTCGCAATGCACAATAAAAAACTCCTTACTTGGTGACAATACAAGTAAAGAGCATCGTAACATTCGCGTTATATTCTAACAAATAATTTTTAAAAAGTCAATTTTCACTTGCATTTTATGCATAAACGGTATAATATACTCATATACTTAATGTAGTATTGATTACTACGTGTAATGGTTTTAATTATTCATCTCTAAGGAGGGATTTATGATGAAAAAGAAACATATTAAAGATCCAGGAAGTGCAATCACACATTTTATCGGCATGCTGATGGCAATTTTTGCCGCATTTCCACTTTTAATAAAAGCAGCCCACGAACCGAGCCGGATTTACCTGATCTCGCTTGCAATCTATGCAGTCAGCCTGATTCTTTTATACGCCGCAAGCACAACCTATCATACCTTTGATCTTTCCGAACGTGTCAACACGATCCTGAAAAAGATCGACCATATGATGATCTTCGTACTGATCGCCGGAAGCTACACACCGATCTGCCTGCTGGTACTGGAACGCAGAACCGGACTTATCATGCTCGCACTTGTATGGGGTATTGCAATCACCGGAATTATTATTAAAGGGTTCTGGGTATTCTGCCCGAAATGGGTATCCTCCGTCCTCTACATTAGTATGGGATGGATCTGTGTCCTCGCATTCAGTCAGATCCTCAACAATCTGACACGTACAGAATTCGGATGGCTTCTCGCCGGCGGAATCATTTACACAATCGGCGGTGTGATCTATGCACTGAAGCTTCCGATTTTCAACAGTAAGCATAAGAATTTCGGCAGCCACGAAATCTTCCACCTCTTCGTGATGGGCGGAAGTGCATGCCACTTTGTTGTAATGTATTCTTTATTGTAAACCTTGCATCCTCGAAAAATCCAGAAATCTCGCCCCACTAAAGCTGCGAAAGTAATTTTTTATTCTGCACAAAATGCCGACAGGAGAAGCTAATCTGCTTCTCCTGTTTCATGCCTTACTGCCCCGTCTCTTTATAGTTCATCACCAGTCCAAGCTTCGCCCTCCGCGTCATATGCTTGATCGCATACTCCCGCCGCATCGCCTCTTCCTTCGTCTCAAACTGTTCCAGATACACCAGCTCTACCGGTCTCCGGGATCTGGTGTATTTTGCGCCTTTCCCGGCATTATGCGCTTCCAGACGCTTCTCAATATCATTCGTCCACCCGGTGTATAATGTTTCATCCTTGCATTTTAAAATATATGTATAATTCATCGCTTCAAAGAGGGACTAAAAAGCCCCTCTTCCTTTCTTCTGCTCTTATTCTTCAGCCAGATAGTCCATCGGATTGACCGGCTGACCATCTTTTAACATCTCGAAATACAGATTGCAGCCTTCCAGACTGTAATACTTGGTCGGAATCTCCAGATATCCGATCACATTTCCCGCTTCCAGATAATCACCGACTTTCACCTGCACTTCCTTGAGCTGTCCGTACATGCACTCGTAGCCATTCCCCATATCCAGGGTCACCGTGATTCCCGTCTGTGCAAAGGTATCAATGGATTTGACAATACCTGGTGCTGCTGCAATCACGTTATCGTTCACCGCACCGGATATGATCATCGCCGGATTATATCGGTACTGGTCCAATGTAGAAAAATATACGGTTTTATCCATACTGTAGCTCATCAGCACATTGCCGTCCACCGGCCACAGAAGCTGGCTGTCTTCCCCGAAATTCAGGTTCATTGCCGTTCCTGCGGTCTGCGTGCTGTCCGTCTCCCATGTATCCATCCGGTTCTCTGTACTTCCATCTGCTGCCGTATTTGCAGCCTGGCTGTCCTCTTTTGTCACAGGCTCTTCATCTTCCAGCGCTTTCTTTGCAATACTGCTTGTCTCTTCCGTATTTCTTTTGATTTCTTCCTCTTTCGCCTGCTGTTCTTCCTCGATCTTTGCCTGCTCATCCTTCACATTTGCCCGGTAATTTCTCCATGTATAGGCTCCTGTAAGCACAATAGCAGCGGCAAAGCAGACCGCAAGACCGATCGACGCTCTTTTTCTCCTCTTATTAGAGGACTGCTGCTTTTTATTCATATTTTATCACCTCTGACAATATTTTTGCCAGAAAATGACCAACTTATTCTCCCTTTTCGTTTTTTTCGATCACAATATCCGTGACCTCTTCCAGACTGACATCAGTGAAAAAATATTGCAGGATTTCTTCACAGGTTTTCCCTTCCTCTGCCATCTTCTCTGCCGTGTACTGGCTCATCCCAAGACCGTGCCCGATTCCCTTCGCCGTAACCCTTGTCTGCCCGTCATAATCCTGAAGCGCAAAACATGACGAGGCAAGATGGTAGGTTCTCCGGAATTCTTCACCATTTACTGTTTCACTGCCACAACGGACTGCTGTCACATACCCGGCACTGTCTGTTCCTGTCACTTCCATGTCGCTTCCCTGGATCATGGACACGGTCATCTCCTCTTTTGCCTCCACATCTTCGGGACATTCCCTACTCTGAAGATACGGATACTCTTCCGAACCAAACACTTCATTTCCAGACCTTGTTTTTCCGTTGCTTAACCGGTGATACGGGGTCAGAATCAGCTTTCCGTCATACATCAGAACCTGTCCCCTCGTCTCATCCCACGCAGCTTTCATCTTCTCATAATATTCTCCATAATGATCTGCTCCCCAGTTGCTCTCCATCTGCTGCCTGGTCCAGTATTCCTTCGTCAGGACAGTGCTGGTGCCCTCATCCTGGATGCTTTTGTAAATGCTGGTCCGGATCAACACTGCCTGTGCCTTTAACGCTTCCTCCTCCGCATCTCCCTCAATTTCTTTCGCCAGAATCCCGATCCCATATTCATCCAGTGAAATTTTTCTGTTCTTTTCGTCACTTTTTACGGTCACATACGGGCTCGTCCCATTGTCCTGCGCCAAACTGCTTCTGCCATTCAGCAGAATCGTAACCACATACGGAAGTAATATAAGAATGGCAGCAAAATAGCCTGCCTGTCTGAAGTATTTTCGCATAATAAAACCTCCCATACCACTGTATGAGAGGTTTTGACTGATTATGCTTCTGGTTTAACTGTAACATAATCCAGTTTCCAGATATTATCAACATATTCCTGAATGGTTCTGTCTGAAGTAAATTTACCACAGCTTGCTGTATTCAGAAGTGCCATCTTAGCCCAACGATCCGGATCTTTGTAAGCTTCTTCCACTTTCTTCTGTGCTTCTGCATAAGAGCGGAAGTCTTTCAGGATAAAGTATCTGTCCGGTCTGTCTCCACCCTGTGTATTCAGAAGTGAATTATACAGGTCGCGGAACATCTCATGGTCACCATGTGAATAAGTTCCATCCATCAACTGGTCAACGACTCTCTTAATATCCCAGTCATTGAAGTAGATCTCCTGCGGGTTATATCCGCCATTATTCTCATAGTTGATAACTTCGTCAGAACTGAGGCCGAAAATAAATGCATTTTCAATTCCAACTTCTTCTACGATCTCTACATTGGCTCCATCCATAGTTCCAAGTGTCGGTGCACCGTTCAGCATGAACTTCATGTTACCTGTTCCGGAAGCTTCTTTGGAAGCGGTAGAAATCTGTTCGCTGACATCTGCTGCAGCGAAGATCCATTCTGCGTTGGATACGCGGTAATCTTCGATAAATACGACTTTCAGCTTTCCATTGATGCTCAGGTCATTATTTACCACATCTGCTACAGAGTTGATCAGTTTGATGATCTCTTTTGCACGGACATATCCTGCGGAAGCTTTTGCACCAAAGATAAATGTTCTCGGATAGAAGGACATCTCCGGATGTTCTTTGATCTGGTTGTACAGATACATTACATGCAGAATATTAAGAAGCTGTCTCTTATATTCATGAAGACGCTTAACCTGTACATCATAAATAGATCTCGGATCGATCTCTACTCCATTGTGTTCCAGAATATATTTTGCAAGACGTTCTTTGTTCTTGTATTTGATATCCATAAATTCTGCTCTTGCCTTCGGATCATCTGCAAGCGGTTTTAATTTTGACATCTGGGACAGATCTGTGATCCAGCCGTCTCCAATGTGGTCTGTTACCCAGTCTGCAAGCAGCGGGTTTCCATGAAGAAGGAATCTTCTCTGTGTGATACCATTGGTCTTGTTGTTGAATTTCTCCGGCATCATTTCGTAGAAATCTTTTAATTCCTGATGTTTCAGAATCTCTGTATGAAGTCTTGCAACACCATTTACGGAGTAGCCTGCAATAATAGCCATATGTGCCATTCTTACCTGACCGTCCATCAGGATAGCCATCTTACGGACTTTATCTTCATTGCCCGGATACATACGGCGAACCTGTTCTACAAAACGGCGGTTAATTTCCTGTACAATCTGGTATACACGCGGAAGCAGTCTTGAGAACAGGTCGATCGGCCATTTTTCAAGTGCTTCTGACATGATCGTATGGTTGGTGTAAGCAACCGTCTTTGTTGTTACTTCCCATGCTTCATCCCATCCAAGACCTTCCTGGTCAATGAGCAGACGCATCAACTCTGCAACTGCTACAGTCGGGTGAGTATCGTTCATCTGGATCGTAACTTTTTCATACAGTTTGCGCACATCTTTGTGTTTCTTTTTATATTTATCAAGCATAACCTGAAGACTGGCAGATACAAAGAAATACTGCTGTTTCAGACGAAGCTCTTTTCCTGCATAGTGGTTGTCATTTGGATAAAGAACCTCGACGATCGTTTTTGCAAGGTTTTCCTGCTCGATCGCTTTATGGTATTCTCCTCTGTCAAATGCATCCAGTTTAAAGTCTGTGATTGCCTGTGCATCCCAGATACGCAGTGTATTGACTACGTGGTTGCCATATCCTACGATCGGCATATCATATGGAATAGCAAGTACGGATTCGTAATTTTCCTGGATGAAATCTTCTTTCTTGGTCTGTTCATTATACTGTACACGAATGGTACCACCAAAACGGACTTCCTTTGCATACTCGTCACGACGGATTTCAAACGGATTGCCATCTTTGAGCCAGTTATCCGGTACTTCTACCTGATAGCCATCTTTGATCTTCTGTTTGAACATACCGTAGCGGTAACGGATTCCACAGCCGTAAGCTGCGTATCCAAGAGATGCAAGTGAATCCAGGAAGCAAGCTGCAAGACGTCCAAGACCACCATTACCAAGTGCTGCATCCGGTTCCTGATCTTCTACCACATTCAGATCAATGCCCATCTCATCAAGGGCTTCTTTTACTTCTTTATATGCAGTCATGTTGATCAGGTTGTTGCCAAGTGCACGTCCCATAAGAAATTCCATTGACATATAATATACGGTCTTTGGATCTTCTTTTTCGTATGTTTTCTGTGTCGCAAGCCAGTCATCTACGATTGCTTCTTTTACTGCATAAGATACTGCCTGGAAAATCTGCTGCGGAGTTGCTTCTTCAATCTCTTTACGATACAATGTCCGCACATTTTCTTTCACATCATTTTTAAAAGTTTCTTTTTCAAATCTTTTACTGTACATGCTTATATTCCCTTCTCATTTTGCGCAGCGGCAGGGATTATTCTCCCTGCTTTTCTACACCCATATTTACAGCTTCACCGTTGATCTTCCAGTCTTTCACATAGCCTGCAGGTTCAGCCTTTTCAACTGCTACCGCAAGTGTCTCCTGTCCGATCTGCTCTGCATACTCTGCAAATACTTTTTCTGCTTTTTCGCTTCCGTCGTAAGTTACCTTGATCTTGTCCATAACTTCAAATCCGGCTTCCTTACGCATAGTCTGGATCTTACTGATGATCTCACGTACAAATCCTTCTGTCAGAAGTTCTTCTGTCAGGTTTGTATCCAGTACAACGGTGATACCATAGTCACTCTCAGATACATATCCTTCCATCTGTGCCATGTCGATCAGAAGGTCTTCTTTTGTAAGTTCAATTTCCTGTCCATTTACCTGAAGCTTCAGAACACCTGTCGCATTCAGTTCGTCCATAGCAGCATTTCCGTCCAGATTGCTGAGTTCATTTTTGATTCCACCTAACAGTTTACCATATTTTGGTCCAACTGTCTTTAATTGTGGTTTAAATGTATAAGAAGTAAATGCACGAACATCATCTGTAAGTTCGATTTCTTTTACATTCAGCTCATCTGTCACGATATCCTGATAGAACTCCGGCAGATCGGAAGCACCTTTTACGAACATCTTTCCGATCGGCTGACGGTTCTTGATGTTGGCTGTATTACGGCATGCACGTCCCATTACAACGATCTTCAGAACTTCATCCATGTTCTCTTCCAGAGTCTTATCGATATAAGCTTCATTTGCAACCGGATAATCACAAAGGTGGATACTTTCCGGAGCGCTTTCATCTACGCTTCTTACCAGGTTCTGATAAATTTCTTCGGTCATGAACGGGATCATCGGTGCTGCAACCTTTGATACAGTAACGAGTGCTGTATAAAGAGTCATGTAAGCATTGATCTTATCCTGTTCCATTCCTTTTGCCCAGAAACGTTCGCGGCTTCGTCTTACATACCAGTTACTCATATCATCTACGAAGTCCTGAAGTGCTCTTGCAGCTTCCGGAATCTGGTAATTTGCAAGATGATTATCTACTGTCTTGATCAGTGTATTCAGTTTTGATAAGAGCCATTTATCCATTACAGATAATTTGTCATATTCAAGTGCATATTTTGTTGCATCAAAATCATCAATATTAGCATACAATACGAAGAATGCATAGGTGTTCCAGAGTGTTCCCATGAACTTTCTCTGTCCTTCCATAACCGCTTTTCCATGGAAACGGTTCGGCAGCCACGGTGCACTGTTTACATAGAAATACCAGCGGATCGCATCTGCACCGTATGTCTCCAGAGCATCAAACGGATCAACCGCATTTCCTTTGGATTTACTCATCTTCTGACCATTTTCATCCTGTACATGTCCGAGAACGATTACGTTCTGGTATGGTGCTTTGTTGAAAATCAGGGTTGAAATTGCCAACAGAGAATAGAACCATCCTCTTGTCTGGTCAACGGCTTCAGAAATGAACTGAGCCGGGAACTGCTGTTCAAATACTTCTTTATTTTCAAATGGATAGTGATGCTGTGCAAACGGCATGGATCCGCTGTCGAACCAGCAGTCGATAACTTCCGGTACACGGTGCATCTGTTTTCCACACTTCGGACACTTGATTGTTACATCGTCAATATATGGACGGTGAAGCTCGATATCATCCGGGCAGTTGTCTGACATGGATTTCAGTTCTTCAATGCTTCCGATTGAGTGCTGGCATCCGCATTCGCATTCCCAGATATTCAGTGGAGTTCCCCAGTAACGGTTACGGCTGATACCCCAGTCCTGGACATTTTCAAGCCAGTCGCCAAAACGTCCTTTACCAATGCTTTCCGGGATCCAGTTGATAGTATTATTATTTGCGATCAGGTCATCTTTAACTTCTGTCATCTTGATGAACCATGATTCTCTTGCATAGTAGATCAGTGGAGTATCACATCTCCAGCAATGCGGATAACTATGTTCAAACTTCGGAGCATCGAAGAGAAGTCCACGCCCATCCAGGTCTTTGAGTACTTCCGGATCTGCTTTCTTTACAAAAAGTCCTGCAAATGGAGTGGTCTCACCCATATCACCTTTTTCGTCAACGAGCTGTACGAATGGAAGGTCATATTTACGTCCTACTTTCGCATCATCTTCACCAAATGCCGGTGCCAGATGAACAACACCAGTACCATCTGTCAGGGTTACATAGTCATCACAGGTAACAAAGAATGCTTTCTTATTCTGTTTTGCTGCACAGTCATATGCACACTGGTAAAGCGGTTCATATTCTTTGTATTCCAGATCTTTTCCTTTGTAGGTTTCCAGAACTTCGTATGCCGGTTTGTCTTCTTCTGCAAATTTCCCAAGAATGGTGTCAAGCAGAGCGCATGCCATATAATAAGTATATCCGTCTGCACATTTTACTTTTGCGTAATCTTCTTCCGGGTTTACGCAGAGTGCGATATTAGACGGAAGAGTCCAAGGTGTGGTTGTCCATGCAAGGATGTATGCATCTTCGTCTTTCACTTTGAAACGAACGATAGCAGAACGTTCTTTGACGTCCTTATATCCCTGTGCAACTTCCTGTGCTGAAAGTGGTGTTCCACAACGTGGACAATACGGAACGATCTTAAATCCTTTGTAAAGGAGTCCCTTATCCCAGATTTTCTTCAGAGCCCACCATTCAGACTCGATAAAGTTATTATCATAAGTAACATATGGATTTTCCATATCTGCCCAGAAACCTACTGTAGAAGAGAAATCTTCCCACATTCCTTTGTATTTCCAGACACTTTCTTTACATTTATTGATAAATGGTTCTACACCATATTTTTCAATCTGATCTTTTCCGTCAAGACCGAGCAGCTTTTCTACTTCCAGCTCTACCGGCAGTCCGTGAGTATCCCATCCTGCCTTACGCGGAACCATGTAGCCCTTCATTGTACGGTATCTCGGGATCATATCTTTGATTACACGGGTAAGAACGTGTCCGATATGCGGTTTTCCATTTGCTGTCGGAGGTCCATCGTAGAAAGTATAAGTTTCTCCTTCTTTACGGTTCTCCATACTTTTCTTGAAAATATCTTCTTCATTCCAGAATTTTTCAACTTCTTTTTCTCTGTCTACAAACTTCAGGTCTGTATCCACTTTTTTGTACTTAGCCATGATAAGCTCCTTTCTGAATCAATGACTTTGTATGCATTTTTGGTATATAGAAAAATGTGCCCCGGCACGTAGTGCCCTTAATTTTGCAGGAAGTATTTGGAATTTCCTGCAAAATTAAAAAAGACTTTCACCCGTAAAAGGACGAAAGTCTGTACATCGTTAACCACCTGTTACTGCATACCAGCATATGAGTTTCCTGTAACGGGGGAAATAACCGTCAGAACTTACTCGCCAGATTGCTTTCAGTTACTGCAACTCGGAAGTGATGTTCAGATTTACCCTACTTGCACCGGTCTTCCACCATCTCCGGTTCGCTTTACCTTTCAAATAAACCTTACTGTCTTCGTCAATGTCTTTTGATCTTTTTTCACCATTTCTAGGTTATTATAATAAAGAACCCCTTGCTTCGTCAAGGGGTTCTGCGGGATTTCGTGATTCTTTCCTTATATTTGACTGACCAGACGTTAATCTTTGTCAACTTCTCTTCTGCGCTTTCTGTTTGTTTCCACTTTCTTCTTTCTCAAGTGTTTCAGAACAGCCCTCCATACAATAATAAGAATGAGTACTGCTGCAATCACACAGATTACAAGGATTACCTCTCGTGGTATTGTACTCTGAGCCTGCTTTTGTGTTTCACTGTCTGACTTATCGCCGGACACCTGTGCTTCATTTTCTGTGTTATCCTTCTGCAGATATTCATCACTTAATGTCACAGCTGCTTTTCCGACCGGGTTGCCCTGATAAGTATAAGTTACTGTTCCGGTGCTGCTGTTCGTGTCATCCTGCGTAATTTCGTAATCCAGGCTTTGGAAATTTACATTTTCCGGAAGTACAACATATGCATTCGGATCAATTTCTTTAAAATCTGCGGAGTCTTCATAATCCGCAATCGTATATTTTGCGAAATTATTAAATCCATACTCCAGTAAATTGACGGAGTCTGGGTATACATTTTTCCCATGTGTCTTCAAGACAACACTGATCAGCTCCAGATTATCATCTGCTGCACAAGATACCAACGTGTTGAGTGCTTCATCCGTATAACCGGTTTTTCCGGCTATTGTCTTTGGATAATAATAGTCGTTTCCCTCGTAAAACATCAGATCACTCTGCTGAAAGGTTCTCGCCTGATTTACCAGATTGGTTGCACCGATCGTATACTGCTGTGTCTGGGCAATCGTCTTGAATTCTTCATGATTTTCAAGCAGTTCCTGCGTAATAAGTGCCATATCACGTGCCGTCGTATAATGGTTCTGCGCATTCAGCCCATTCGGATTTTCAAAATCAGAATTTACTGCTCCCAGCTCTTTTGCGCGTTCATTCATCTTTGCAATAAAGCCATCATATCCTAAACCCCCCACATTTTCAGCAATCGCATAAGCAACTTCATTTGCAGATGCCATCAGAAGTGCGTGAAGCGCATCATTTAAAGAAATTTCCTCCCCCGCGATCATTCCGATATAAGCATCCCCCTCTGCTACACAATCCACACTATTCTGTGTAATCGTGATCTTGTCATCAAGATTGCCGTTTTCCAATGCGACAAGTGCCGTTAAAATCTTTGTAATACTGGCAGGATAAGCCTTTCCGTCAATGTTTTTCGCATAAAGGATCGCACCGCTTTTTGCCTCCATGACAATTCCAGCCTCTCCGTAAGTAGCCGGTCCTTCCGGCCAGTTCTCCAGCTCATTGCTGGCAATCTTCATATCATATGCCTGCTGTGTTACTTCATCGATTTTCTGCTGCTGCAGGGCTTTAATTTCTTCTTGATTTTTTCCGGAAGTTTCTTCCTCTGTCAGATTATAATTGCTGACCGTTGTATCAATTGGTTCATTTGCTGACGTATCTTCTGCAAATGCGGTCATTCCAAGACTTCCAACCATCACTGCCACCAGCGATGCACTTAAAATTTTCTTCCATCTCCTCACGGATCTTCTCCTCCAAATTCTTTAATCTTATCCGATAAATCCCCGATATCTGTTCAGGCATGCGTAAATATCCTGTTTACGGATCTGTGCCATTGATACAGAAAGATAACTTCCTTTGCAAAGGGATGCCAGACCCTGCTTCTTAATCTGACTCCAGAGCTTTTCCACGCAAAGATCAACATCCTGTTCCTTCCGTTCCATTTCTTCCAGCAGATTCTCTAGGCAGTACGCTAATGCCGTTGTCTGTTCTGCATCCAGGATTTGTTCTACATATTTCAGATCCACATTTTCTCTTCCAATAGAAAATGAATCTTTACCAAACTGTTTTATCTTCACCTGATCTCTCTTCTTTTCCATTTTTCCGGCCTTTAAGCTTCTGTGATGATCTTTATCAAATAAGACAGCTACATCAACCGGAACCTTTTTCTCTCCGGTCTCACTTTTTTCACCAATCACCGTTTTCACTTTTTCTGTGATATCGTACGTTCGGTAATTATCCATCTGCAGCACATGATCAGCAATGTAAAAATAAGATCCAGAACTTCCGGCCACCAGAATAATAGAAATTGCCTGCTTTTGATACAGGTTACCTGCCTGAAGAGTAAATGGTGTAATCGGTTCCTGTTCGCCGGATACAACAGCCTGCATCAGCTCATCCCTGACCATAAAGTTCGTCGCACAGGTGTCTTCATCGATCAAAAGACATTTTGCACCTGACTGTACCGCTTCTACCACATTTGCAGCCTGCGAAGTCGAACCACTGGCATCCTCTGTGGAAAAATTTACTGTATCTTTCTTATTCGGCAGATCATTGATAAACGGTGAAATATTGATATGGGATACACATCTTCCGTCCTCGGCCCGGATCTTCATCGCAGTATCCGAAGTAATCACGTATTCTCTTCCATCTCCGGCGACGTGATTGTAAATTCCCTGTTCAAGTGCCTTCAGAAGTGTTGATTTCCCATGATATCCTCCACCCACGATCAAAGTAATTCCTTCCGGGATTCCCATTCCTTTTATTTTACCCCGGTGTGGAAGTTCCATCTCTACTTCCATACTTTCCGGTGCTTCAAAAGCAATTGCACCTTTCATAGGCTTCTGTGATACACCGCTTTCTCTTGGCAGTATAGAACCATTTGCCACAAATGCAATAAGTCTCCGCTTTGTCAGTTCTCTTCTTATATAATGTTGATCTTCCGCAAGTTCTATACACTTTTTCACTTCCTGCTGATTCAGGTTCTTATAATATAAAGATCTGTCAGCTATTTCCGGAAGATACTCAAACAAAATCTTCCTCAGTTCAAATGCATTGATTGTCCGTCCATTTGCCGGAAATCCAACTTCAAACCGTACCAGAAGATCTCCATCCTTAATTTCAAATGCAGTCCTGTCCAGAACCTCCTGTCCACAACGGCTTATCCCAATCAATCCACTTTTCCCGGAACCCTTTGCCTGGAAAATAAATTTGGAAACAGCTTTTCCGAATTGTCTTGTCAGATAATCCTGAAGCGCAATTCTTCTGTGTTCTTCTTTATAATATTCTTCTGGAAATCTCGCCTGGATTTTCTTCACCTGAATACTCAGCTTTGACGGAGAAGCAAATGGATCTCCTTGTACATGATCAATATTGAGCTGGTATCCCTGAAACTGATAGCTTCCTCTCAAATCTTTGTAAGCTGGATAGCTTCTTCGATTGATACTCATCAAATTTTTTTCTAATTCTGCTGCTGATTTCATATCCTGCTCCCTCTTATCAAATTCTATGATGTTGGAGTCAAGAGATCAAAAATCCTCTTGCAGGCAAGCTTGCATCGGCTTTCTGACCTTTTAACCCTGGTATCATTCTATTTTACTAGCAAAAATTTACTTGGTGCATATTAAATTTTCTATAAAACGAAAAAAGATGTAAACCCAATTTATACAGGATTTACATCTTCTAAATCATGAAGCATCGGGGATTCGAACCCCGGACAACTTGATTAAAAGTCAAGTGCTCTACCACCTGAGCTAATGCTCCATCTGTTATACAGCTTGCCTTCTTTCGAAGACAGTGCCCAGAACCGGAATCGAACCAGTGACACGAGGATTTTCAGTCCTCTGCTCTACCGACTGAGCTATCTGGGCATACACACTAATGTGTGAGTTGCGGGAGCAGGATTTGAACCTACGACCTTCGGGTTATGAGCCCGACGAGCTACCAGACTGCTCCATCCCGCGATGATATCTCATTATAGCACATTTTTTCTAAATATGCAATGGGCGGAGGTGGATTCGAA
>NZ_JAQESL010000041.1:0-14368 GCF_027697525.1 Coprococcus sp. AM97-35
TATAACGAATATTAAATAATTGCTATATTAAATTGATACTGCTTCCTCTTCACTGATTTCATCCATTTTATACTTCCAGTGATAAACCACGGGTTCACGGTTCACTTCGTCAAAGTACTTGTAAATTCGTTCTTCCAACTCCTGTTTGGTATTGACACGAATTCCTCGAAGCATCTGTCTGGTCATCTTGCTGAAGAAGCTTTCAATCATGTTTAACCATGAGCCATGTTTTGGTGTAAACACAAATTTAAAACGTCCCTTTGGCATAGTATCCAGAAAGCGCCGTGTTTCTTTGGAAGTATGTGCAGAATGATTATCCAGGATGATCCGAATGGTATCCTGTGATGGATATTTTTTGTCCAGTATCTTTAAAAACTCAATAAAATCAGAACTCTTATGGGTCTCACTTACTAACGGAATTGCTTCTCCAGTGAGTAAATCAATGCCAGCCAGTAAAGAGAGCGTTCCCAGACGTTTGTATTCTGCATCACGATATACTTCCCCATGTTCTGATGTCGGGCGTAAATCCGGTACCGTATTGGAGATTGCCTGAATGCCCGGCTTCTCATCATACGATACCGTAATCGTCAGTTTATAATCGTCTGGAACAATGAGATCACCATTTTCATCAAACTGCATTTCAATCTGCTTATAAACCAACAGAACCTCATGCATTTTTGATTCAAAATCAGGATCCCGTTTTTCACAGTAATATTTGATTTTAAAGGGTTTCATATCCTGTTCCTTAAGAAATTTCTGGATATACGGTTTGGTAACGGTTGAAAGCCTTGGATATCCCGCTTCTTCTGCATGTTTCTGAATGTATTTGTGGAGAGAGGTCAACGTCCACAATTCCTGTGCATAACCGAGTTCTGTCGGTCTCTGACACGCAATATGAATCATCCATGCTTTTGCATCATCAGTGATTTCCGATGGACGTCCAGGACGCTGAACATCAAACAGTGCAGCATCTAAACCGCCTTTCTGAAACTTCGAAATACAAAGGCGTACCGTTGCAGTACTAATGGCAAGTTTATCAGCAATTTGCTGGAATGTCATTCCATCGGCTTTATATAAAAGGATTCTGGCACGGTCCACAACTTGTGCCTGAATGGTTCTCTTTTTGGATAATGCTTTAAGGTAATCTCTGTCTTCATTTGACAGAGGAAGATATGTTTTTCTCATAGTGTTCATCCTTTCTTAGATAACACTATTTTACCATACATTATCCTCAAAATATATAGTAGAAATTTAATTTATTCTATACTAGTATGTAGCTGATCTGAGAAATTAACCTATCTGGAACTTCTTTGCGAAGCTGAATTGCCTGTTTCCACAGGAAGTTTTTGCGACAGGTGCTTTTCTCGATTAGCTGGTTTCAATCCTGTGAACTGTCTTTCGGAAAACGCCTTTTCATAACGATAAATAGAACGGACAGAAATGTTGTTTTCCTCGGCAATTTTTTTCGGAGTTGAATGCGTTTTGTATCATCCAAGTTTATCTAAAGAAGTGGTGAAATCAATTGAAACCTCCTGAGTGCTTCCTATTCTTGCCATTGGTGTTTTTGTAAATGTTGTGTTGTTGTATTCATAAGATAATGAGTAAACGCATAGTTGGAGTGTCCCACAAAACAAATTTTACGACTCCTTGAATTGACAGATTTATCTCCGATTGAGTTGCGTGATCCGGAAATGAATATCCGCTTTTCTTAAGTTTGCTTACCCAATTGTAGAATATCTCAGGATAGATGCTGTTCTGTTGGCACCATTGGTAAGCTGAAAGACCTCTTTGACGGCATTTCATAATAAGTTTTATTTGATCTTCTTTACAAACTCGTTTATTTATAATGATTAATCTCCTTTTGAAAATAGAGTGAAATGTTAGCATTTCTAGCACTTCCTATCAATCATTATAGAATAAATATTCGGTGGATGCCATCCACCCTGTTAGGTGCTTACTTTTAATAGCTATGATGCCTGTTCTTGATAAGGATTATATCATTGAAGTACTCGCTTTACTAGATTTAAGAAACTAGAGAAACCAATTATAGAATAAACCATACCACATATATAGAAAGTCTAGATTTTTTTTTACAAGTGATCTAAAATAGAATTACCTAATAATAGAGTTGTTCCTTGAGTGGATTTTTTATTGGGATAGATATGACATAAAGGAGTTGAAATGGTGCGAATTGATATAAAAGTAGATAGTACAAAAAAGGATACAGAAATAATAATTGTAACTCCTAATAAGGATAAGGACATAATAGAGTTACGGGATATGATAGAAAAATACAGTAAAAAACTAAGAAAGTTAACAGGGTATAAAGGTGGTGCGGCATTTTTAATTGATATAGATGATATTTTAAGAATATATGCTTGCCGTCAAAAAGTATATGTTCAAACTGATTATGATGAGTATTCTATACGATATAGATTATATGAACTAGAAGGATTATTATACGATATGAACTTTGTAAGAATATCAAATTCAGAAATAATAAGTGTAAATAAAATTTCAAAAATCGATTTAAGTATTACTGGAAAAGTAAGTATTATTCTGTCTAAAGGAGTAACAACTTATGTTTCAAGGAGATATATACCTGCAATAAAAAGAAAATTAAAAATATGAGGTGTTTATGAATATGAAGATTATGAAATGTGCTATAAAAGGGATTTTATGGGGATTTATTCTCCACACTATATTTTCTTTAATATTATCTTTACGTATAAATACGGGAGAATTTTATACAGTTTTACCGGCATTAGTTAAGGATTATAAAAATGAATTATGTGCGACGATTATTCAAATTTGTGCATTTGCATGGTTAGCTTTTTTTGTGGAAATAGCTAATTATCTTTCCAAAAGATTGATTTTACGAGAAAAATGGCAGATGTTAGGTTATATAATACTTTTGACACTAGGTCAGTTACCTATGGCGATAATATATCATTGGAATGAACGAATTATATTGGGGATATTCTCATATATAATAATAAGTAGTATAATTACAGGTATTTTATATGTCGCTGATTGGAAAAGATTGAAAGAGGATATCGATGAAATAAGAAGAGCAACTGAGATTTTGGATAAGGAGAAAATTAAATGAAAGAGAGAAAAAAATTATCTTTAAAAAAAATTATACAGAAATTATTGATCAATTATGCATTATTTATTTTAATATTTTTTACATTGGGGTTTGTAAATAGCATAAGCGTAATCCGAATCAATTTTCTGATTGATGTATTTCTTATTATTTATTCATTATATTTTAATTTGATGTTGTTAAAAAAGGAATATAATGTACATTTTTTTGTAAAAATACTATTTGTATTTATAACAATGTTCTTAGCGATATTTGTATATTTTGCATTTTTGATGCCTGAAAATGGGTTACCTCCTGTACTATTCATGTGAAAATAAAGACAGTATATATTATAAAAGCCGGAAAAGGATTTAAAATCAAATCTTTTTTCGGCTTTTATAGCGAAAAAATTTAACCGCATGCCTGACTTTGATTGCATTCGTCAAGAGTAATGGCAAAATAATTTGGCAGATTGCTTTGCCCTAAAACTCAGTCCATAATAATTATCAGAGAATGCAAGCAGTTTACTTCATTGTATGTTGCTGGAAATGATAGATGCGAGAATTTTACTCTATTAGATTTATGGGGGATTGCCCATGAGGACAAAAGAATACCTTCCGAAGAACAATACAGTCTTATCATGGAATGCCGTCAAAGTGGATTTTCATGATACTGATACTATTTCATGTGAACAGCTATTGGATATGATTTCTACACCTAGAAAGAAAAGTAGCATTTCCGATGTAGCATCCATGAAGCTGTCTGTTGGAATTTTTTTCTGACTATCCCAAATGGAACAGATTCAAAGATTCTGGATCAAATGTTTCGCATTGTGAGAGCTGGAATGTTAGGGAATATCACTGTCGTCGATAAGGTCTATATATCGTAAGTGATTTGATATCTATTAAATTACAAAGGCTGTTTGCAATTTTGCGGAAAAATTACATCAATTATCGCATTTTTTACATTAGTAATAGAAATAGATTCATTTATGATAGGATATAATTAAAAACAAGGAGAAAAAAGAGATGAAGAAAAAAGTGCGAGTAATGTTAAATTGTATGGTGATTTTGGCTATGGTGAGTGGTTTCACAGTTTTTCCAGTGTGTAGTGATTTTCTGGAGTTATCTAATGGGAATATGGCGTATATGTCATGTCACTATATGATGAAAATGGGAATATTGGTAAGTGTACTTTTTGTAGCAGTGATTGTAGAGCAATTTTTGAATAAAAAAAATTTCAAAGTGCTTTATATTGTGTTTGGAGTGATTTTAATACTTTTAACATTACATTCACCGATTTTTGATGGACCATGTAGAAATGTTATGATGGACTGTCATAAAACGGCATGGTGTTTTAGAATGGCTGGCGGAATATCTTTAATCATAGGATGCTTGCAGTTTACAAAAGAAAAGGGGAATAGAGTGTAATGATAAAATTAGTTTTATCCAATATTTTTAGAAAGAAAAAAGATACTATTCTTACTGGTACAATCTTGGGGATAGCAGTATTTACTTTGGTATTGATAGGATGTACGTATTATCAAGTGCATGAAGGGATCAAGCTAACAAATGATAGATTGGGTGCTGATGTGATTATTTTACCAAGAACAGATAAAATTGATTATTCTTCTGCACTTTACACGGCGGAACCTTCTGAAGAATATATATATCTTTCTAATTTAGAATTTCTACATGGGGATTATAAAATTGAAGATAAAACATATCAATTTTTTACTCATACCATTAAAGCTGGATGCTGTACGGTGACAGAAGAGGCACGAGTAGTAGGATTTGATCAAGCAACCGATTTTATCATAAAGCCATGGCTGGAAATGCAAGAGTTTGATATTTTAGCAGATGATGAAATTATCATAGGCGGAGATATAACATCCGTGATTGGACAAAGAATGTCTATTCTTGGAAAAACATACAAAATAGTGGGAACCCTATATTTTACAGGAAGTGGATTGGATCAAAGTATTTTTATGGATATTGAAGAGGCAAGAAGACTTACAGAGAACAGTTTTTTTCAAAATGATGTTGACAAAAAAGTCTCATCGGTATTGTTAAGAATGAAAGAAGGAGTAAATATTGACGATTATGTTCAAAATTTTAATATGAATAATCCTGAATTGACTGCGATTTCTAAATCAGAGGCTTTGTCTTATGTAAAGAATCAATTATTAGGATGGGGACAAATAGTAGGAATTTTAATCGTTGCTATGAGCATCATTCTTATAATAGCACTCTTTAATCGATATACAGCAATAATCCAGAATAGAAAAAGGGAACTTGGATATTTAATTTCGCTTGGAATGAGCAGAAAAGAAATATGTATTTCTATAGTTGGTGAAATTTCTATTTTAGTTATCTTATATGGTGGCATTGCTGGTGGAACAGCTCTATTATGTATAAAACCGTTGGTTAATAGGTTGAAGGATTTTTTTGATTTTCCAATTTCAGTAATAGGAATAAATGAATATATTTTCGCTTTGAGTTTGGGAATTGGCTTTGCATTTGTTGTGAGTATTATGGCATGTATACTTCCTTTGATTCGAATATTAAAACAAGACCCCCAAGAATTATTTTCGATATATAACGGATAAAAAGAAGTGGATGAGGTGAAAAGAAACAATGGGAGAAGTAATATGTGAATTGAAAAAAGTAAGCAAAAAATTTAAAAAAAGTGACTGTTGCCCAATAAAAAAATTGGATATGAAAATAAATGCAGGAGATTATATTTCAATTGAAGGTGTGTCAGGAATAGGGAAAAGTACATTGCTATATTTAATAGGTGGTTTAATAAGTCCAACAGAAGGGGACATCTTTTATTTTGGGAAAAATGTTAAATCCGAAAAAGATTTTTTATCAATCCGAAAAAAAAGCATTAGCTATATCTTTCAAGATTATAGATACATTGAATTCTTCACAATAGAAGAAAATTTAATGTTTGCAGCAAGAAATCGAAAATTGTGCAAAGAAAAAATAAAAGAAGAAATGGAATATTATCTAGAGATACTACATTTGCAAGATAAAAGAAGGGTATATCCATATAATTTAAGTGGTGGACAAAAACGTCGTTTGATGATTGCAATTGCAATGATTAGAGATACTCAAATACTTATAGCAGATGAACCTACTAATGATTTGGATCTTTTTATGGAGGAAAAAGTTTTAAATCTTTTTGATGACAAAGTAAAAGAAGGAAAAACTATTATTTTGTCTACGCATAACCCAAGGGTATCACAAAGGGTAAACCTTAGATATCAAATAGAAGCTTCTAGATTATCGATTTTAGGGGGGTGATATTCATTTAGGAATCAAGTAGTCGGTAAAAATAATTCTAAGTAGAAAGAGGGAAAAAAATGAAGAAAACATTAAAAGGTATTTTAGTAACTGGTTTAGCTGCAGGAATGTGTTTAAGTAGCACAGTGACATCTTTTGCAGCGGAAAATGATCCAGCAGAAGGGAAAATTTATACGTTATCAACTACATATTTTGATATTACATCTCTTCCTGATGAAGTGGTGGATCTTTACGAAAAAAGTGGATGGATAATTAATGAAGATTATTCATACAGAAAAACTCATTTGACAACAGGAAAATTGTGGGTAAATGGTAATGAAGCAACGATTAACACGGATGGTTCATTCGAGGTGCCACAGGATGTAGACACTATTACAATTAAGTATACAGCGGACGGAGAGGAACAGATTATCAGTAAAAATGAAGAAGGTGATTTTGAGGTTGTCAATGCAGTAAATTTAGAATCTTTGATGGATAGAATGGATACCATTGCATCTGAAACAACAGCATCTGCTAGAAAAGGCTATGGAGATAAGTATTATCCAGGTGACTGGGTACATTGTAATCGATTTAATGGTCCTTTTTCTGATGGTGTACATTATGCTAAGACGAATCCTAAGGCATACACCAATTTTATAAGTAGTGATTGTGATATAGCTTTAGCTAATTCCACTGTTTGTTGGGGATGGGATTACTGTAATCAAAGTGGTCCTGCAGCAGGTTGTTCTATTGAAATTGGGCATTCTACAAAATATCATAAACATTAAAAAGATTGGTAAAGCGGGCATTTTAGGATGCCCGCTGTAAGGTGACGTTATGAAAAAAAAGGTGGCTATAATTTGTATCTTAGTAGTGCTAATAGTAACGGGAGTAGGAGTGATATTAAA
Organism: Coprococcus sp. AM97-35; assembly: GCF_027697525.1. Taxonomy (NCBI): domain Bacteria; kingdom Bacillati; phylum Bacillota; class Clostridia; order Lachnospirales; family Lachnospiraceae; genus Coprococcus; species Coprococcus sp. AM97-35. Next base: position 7,281 of record NZ_JAQESL010000041.1, read on the forward strand.
CAAGAATATTTCTTATAATGCTTTTATAAACAAGCATTTTTCACAAGAATTCTTAGTAAAGTCAAGCCGGGTTCAAAAAGAAATACGAACAGAAATATTAGAAAACGTATTTGATATAGTTAATTTAGAAAAGCAAGATGTAAAGAATATTCAAATATCTGATGAGACAGAAGAACAGTTATTAAAAAAAGTTTGGGAATTAGAAGTATATATTGAAAAAGTAAAAATAGATGATTTGTCTAAGGCTGATCAAGAGAGATTTTTAGAATTTAAAAAAAATTCCATAGAAAATCTTAAAGAACTTTATAGACTGATTGATGAGTATAATGAGAAAACCATACAGAATAAAAATATAACAAGCAACTATTACTTTGAGTTGCAAAGAAAGTTGACTTCACCCATTGAATCTATAAATGGTTATATTATGTTAAATGAGTTGAAAAAATAATAATATTAGAACTAATTGATGAATTAAATTATACGTTCTATAAATGAGCAAATTTGAAAAATTGCACAAAACTACACTGCGAATTTCATAAATGAATCAAAATCATTACTTTCCTTTGCGCATTGAAAAAGATAACGATACTTTTCCAGCTGAATGGTATCACAGATTTCGTGATATCCAGTTTCAAACGAACAGAACCTACCAGTACCCACTGCACACATGAAATGTGCCAGTGACATAAGTAGCCAGTACCTTTTGATTCCCTGTGCAGAGCGTATCTGATAGCCGTCCAGTGCCAGTTTATCCTTACACTGGCGGAAAAATACTTCAATAGGCCATCGACACACATACCAGGAAAGAATCTCCTGTGTAGATAGGGCTACGTTTGTACTGATGAAAGCACGCAATGCTTTGAGATTACCAAATGCTTTTTCCGGATAACTCAAAAGAACTACCGCATTTTCTATGCCGTTGAGGTTTCCCTCGTACCGGTACACATAATCGTTTTGTTTTTTGACTGTCACAAGGTCAAATTCACGATGTGTAACAGACAATTCGGCGGCCAGTTCACGAAGTTTCTTTTTCATTCCCGATGGATACAGCAAACGGTTTGTTTTCAAAGCACCGATGGTATGGACCCCTCTTTGTGCAAAGGTATTGATTATCTTTTCAGAAACATACCAGCAGTCACAAAGAAAATAGGACATTACCGGTGGAACAGGCAGCTCCTTTGCAATGCTTTGTACAATGTCAATCTTGGAAATTGACTTATTGTACATTACAAAAGAATAGTTCAGAACAATGCCATTGCAGGAAAGCATAACAGCAACTGCCTGATGCCCGTAATCCTGTTTTCCCTTTAAATGGGATTGGTGAAAATACGCATCTTCAATCGGATGTAAAGCCTGTGACGAAGGCTTTGTCTTTGAAGCTATCGTATCGTCCACAATACAGAAAGCAGGCTTTCCGGTGCGTGCTGCTTCTGAATAAATAATCTCAATGACAGAGCATTTTAACGTATCTGAAAGTAATGAATCATCCCATTTTCCGGAATTGAGGAAATGGGCAATCGTAGTTCTGTGGCAGGAACTGTTTTTAGCAAAGTCCGTGGTTTTTCCATGATATCCTGAAATGAAAATACTGATTAGGATACTCATAAGATGGTTTATTATTCGGTTCGAATAAAATTTGCATAAGTTTAATTTTTTAAACTGGTTGTATATGAATGAGGAATGATGTATAGTATTTGCGAGAGACACCTTCTTTCGTAAATGTTGCAAATGTTTGTTTAGGCACTTTCATTATACAACACACGGAATCGAGGTGTCTTTCTTTTATGCAAAATCACGAACTTGCTCATTTATAGTTATACGTTAATAGGATGCTGTAAAAGAGTGAATTAAAAAGGTTCCGAAAAAAGATTATGCATTCGATATTCTTTCGATGCTCTAAAAGTGAAGACTACAAAAAAATCAATATCATAGACTGTTGCAATGTTTAGTTCAAACAGTTGGGGGATAGAAGTGATGCTTTTTGGAATGGACTGTGGAATGCGGAGATGACTGTACTGATCACTAAAGAAAAAGCAGAATTGTTTGTTGCAGCACATGAAGATAAAAATGTGTCAAGGAACGAATCCGATGGTTATCCCAAAACAGATCATAAGTATATGGACTTGAATAATAAGGCTGGGCGTGTAAAGTATATGAAAGTGTCTGAAGATGGAATGACAGATATCATTTATTAAAATATTTATTCAACAACAGAGTTTGTATAGCTACACAAGTAATAAAGACTATTAGAATTCAAAACTTAGGGGTTAAAAATATGTGGTATATATAAAGTTTAAGAGGATAAACAGTGCGGTTTTGCACTTTCTTATTTGTGTAATTGAATACTTTCATATAGCACACTCGAACGGTTGGGATTGGGAAACAAAAAGATCGAAATGCGAAGTTAAACAGACGCCGTACGTCTGCCTAGTACAGCAACCTTCGAGATGATAAATGTATTCATTCGTAGGGAGAAAATACATTTATTACAGGGGGATAATGTATGCAGGATTACAAAAACATCAAACGCTATAAACTTTCCTTATCCGAAAGCAAAGTCATCAGACAATTGGGTGGAAGTGAATCAGGAGTTAATGCATTCCTAAGAGCATTTGAAAAGTGTGAGGTTCTGACTTATCGTATACGCCGGTATCACGAATTACGTGATAGTAGAACTGTATCCAAATCAGGTGGAAGAATCAAGACATTGAACATTCTAGCAATGAATCAGATGCCAAGTTCATAGCAACATGAAAAAATATGACGATTGTTTTCCTTTGGAACAGATGCTCTAAGAAGTGTACCGTACCGAAGACGGAAAAAGTTTCTACTGATGTTAGAATATAAATAGTACAGGATATTTATGATGATTCTAAGCAGAACTATGGTGCTCCGAAAATCACGGTAGAGCTGCATAAAACCGGTGAAGTTATTTCGGAAAGAACGGTTGGCACCTATATGCGCCAAATGGGAATCCGCGCCCAATGGAGCAAGCCATGGACGATCACCACAAAAGATTCTGATTTCAGCACAGAATTAGAAAATATCCTTGATGAACAGTTTCATCCTGATCGCCCGAATGCTGTTTGGTGTTCGGATATCACCTACATCTGGACAATAGACGGATTTGTCTATCTGACCAGTATTATGGATTTATTTTCCAGAAAGATCATTGCCTGGACACTTTCAGAAACATTGGAGGTATCTTGTGTAATTGATACTATAAATAAAGCCAAAGCTCGTCGAAATATCGATCAGCCGCTAATCATTCACTCGGATCGGGGGAGTCAGTACGTTGCAAAAGAATATAAAAAAGCAACTGAAAATATGCAGCGTAGTTATTCAAAGAAAGCATTTCCGTGGGATAATGCGTGCATGGAATCCTTCCATTCTATTATTAAACGCGAATGGCTGAACCGCTTTAAAATCCGTGATTATAAACAGGCGTATCGGTTGATTTTCGAATATCTGGAAGCTTTCTACAATACCAAACGGATTCATAACTATTGCGACTATATGTCACCGGATGAATTCGAGCGAGTATATGAAAGAACACACATAAAGGTTGAGCTTCTGGCAAGTTAAAATATGGAGAAATTTCTCATTTTAACTTGTACTAAATCTTGACATAGGACCATACAAGTATCCCCAATATTTCAAACTCTAACCGGTTTTATAAATGTGACGTTCCAAAGTAGAAGGCTTGGCTTTTCTAAGAACTTGTGATACAGTATTTTACGAAATACGACAGGTACTAGCAATTGCACGTTCGCTGAAGGCTAAACTATGTAGTTTTAGAATTTCACGATATTGGGTTATGGGGAGATTTTCTTTGAATGTGTTTATGCCCAAAATTAAGCGTATTAATACAGTACAAATGGTTTATGTAAGTGTGGCTCTGAGGAGTCGAGAATACTTAATTAACAAAAGAAAAGTTTTGGTATAATAAACCGAAGAGAAATTATTACATTAAAAGCGGGAATTATTACACTTACAAAAATATTTGCGAAAAATAGAGTAATATAAGGAAAAGAAATAAATGAAAGGATAAAGCAACAGATGAAAAAGTGTGTAAAAAAAGTAAATATGATGAGTTCTGTTACTACTTTGGCATTATTAATTACCACATTTGCGGCGAATATGAAATGTGTTTATATTTTCCATCAGCCAGAACAGAATGCAAAAATAAAAACTTTAAGAAAATTTTAAGAAAAAGCAGGCGTGTTTAAACATGTCTGCTTTTTTGAAAATGTGAAAATAAAAAATATGAATTTTAGAAAATGGTATCTCCAAAAACCCTCAATAAGAATATTACAATACTGTTTATATGAGTAATTATAAAAAGAATAAACGATAAAATATAATGGAATATTATTATTGAGGAGTCATTTATATGGAAAGCAGAGTAAAAGAACTTAGACTTGCAAGACGCCTAAGTCAGGAAATGTTAGGACAAAGTCTTGGAATTACACAACAGACAATCAGCAAAATAGAAAATGGTAAGTATGATATTCCCACCGATTTACTAATCAGCTTGTCAAATTTTTTTAATGTTACAACGGATTATATATTAGGTTTGTCAGATATAAAAAGAAATTTGGAGGGGCAAATACGTGTCAATAAAACTTTGGATGATAATTATGATTTAGTAATGCAATACAACGAATTGGATAGCACGAATAAAAAGACGTTAGATATACTTTTAAGTAGATTATGTGAAACTCAAAAGGAGAAATAATATGGTAAAGATTGCAATTTGTGATAATGATATTGTATTAACTTCTCTTGTAGAAAATCTACTGTATGAATCTGCTCAAAAAATAAATATACCGATTGAGATTGATATCTTTTTTGATGGTGTAACATTAAAAGCAAGCATGGATCAGGGGACTAATTATGATTTAATATATTTGGATATAGAAATGGAGAAGTTAGATGGTATAAAAACTGCTCGATATATAAGAAAAAAGAATTGTACTGTTTTGATTATTTATATTTCTAGTTATGAAAAGTATTTAAAAGAACTATTCGAAGTAGAGCCATTCAGATTTATTAGTAAGCCAATTGATACGATGATATTCTTCAAATATTTTTGTAGTGCATATGAAAGAATTGAAAGCGGTCAAGAACAATTTGAAATTAAATTTAAAAACGAGATTGAGCATGTTCCAGTAAAAGAAATAGTATATTTTGAAAGCGAAAAAAGATATGTGCATGTTATCACTGACAAAGAAAAGTATACATTTTATGGTAAGTTAAAAGAAGTAGAGAAACGGGTTAACAGTGGAAAATTTCTTTTTATAAGAATCCACCAATCGTATTTGGTAAATTACAAATATATTAAAAAGATTACACTTTTATCAGTTGAACTCTATAATGGTATAAAATTACGTATTAGCGAAGATCGAGTAAAAGAAGTGCGAAAAAAATTTTTTGAAATAGCAAAAGGGAGTATCGCTGATGTTTGATGTGTTTATGAATATAATGTTGTCAGTATTTTCGCTGTATATTGTGGAATCATATTTTTCCATATATTTTGCAAAATCAGAAAAAGGAATCAAAGTTCATATGGCATCTCTTGGATATGTAGTTTTCCAATATTTTTCTGATTTATTAAGCCTATTTTCACCAGTCATTCTGTTTGTATTGAATATAATTGTAGTTACATTGGTTGTTCGATGGAAATACAAAGGACTTTTTAGCACACAAATCATGATGTCTATTCTTTTGTTGATAATATGGATGATTTCAGAAGTTTTAGTGGGATACATTTTTAAGTACAAAGGACTATCCTATGAGCAAGTAGAAGTGTCAGGTTCAGTTATAAGTAAAATCATTATACTCATTTTTGTTAAGATTATGAAAACAAAGAAAAATTGGGCTGGTCAATCGGTTTCATTAGAAGTAAGTATAGGACTGCTATGTATACCAGTAAGTAGTATTTACATTGTACATAATATTTTTGCCTTATGCAGTGAACTTGAAAGTGGATTTGCCTTTCCGTTTGTTTCTTCTATTATAATTCTGGGCATGAATTGTATGGTATTTATAATATATGACAAATTAGCATTAGAAGAAGAACTTTATAGAAATAATTTGTTGTTTACCCAGCAATTAGATTTTAATGAAAGACAAATGCGGGAAAGGGAATTATCTGTACAAGAATTCAAAAGATTACGCCACGATATGAAGTCACATTTATTCAGTATAAAAGCTTTTTTGCAAAATCAGCAAGTTGAAAAAGCTGTTTTGTATATCGATAATATTGCAAATTCTGGTGGTTTATCTTCAAAAGATGTGTGTAAGAGTGGACATATTATAATTGATGCATTGATTAATTATAGATGCTCAATTGCCGAAGAAAAAGACATAAAATGCAATATTGTCCATCAAATTCCTACAGAGTTATATTTTAGAAATAGTGATATATGCGTTTTGTTAGGAAATGCTTTCGATAACGCCATTGAAGCAGCAGAAAAGGTAGAAATTTCAGAACGCTATATAGAGCTGAGAATGGGATACAATAAAGGGTGTCTTCTTATAGAAATATCAAATTCTTATAATGGCACTATCAAAATGGGGAATAAAGGGGAATTTATGACAACAAAGCAAGATCAAAAAAATCATGGAATAGGGATGGTATCTATGAAAAAAGTTGTTGATACATATAATGGAGAAATGACTATAAATGCAGAAAATAACATTTTTGAAATGACAATTATGTTATATGAAAGAGAAGGAGAGCGACTATGATTGAAAAAATTTCTCACCACATAGTTATGTATGCTATTGCAAAAGGTGAAGTAGATGAAAAAGATTATGACATTTATAAGTATGGATTTTGGATCGGAATTGAATTATGCATTAGTATTATTGTAAGTGTGTTGTGTGCGATTAGCTTAGATAGTTTAATAGAATTAATATTATTTTTGAGTATATTTGCTCCACTTAGAGCATTTGCTGGTGGAATTCATTTAAAAACATTTAAAAACTGTTTTTTATTATCCATTGGTAGTTTGATATTAATTTTGAGTATTGTAAAATATTGTAATCTACCAGTTATGTTATTAAATTGGGGAATATTATGT
>NZ_JAQESL010000042.1:0-13757 GCF_027697525.1 Coprococcus sp. AM97-35
ATTGTAATCTGTGCATCTGAATGTTCTTCGCTCCGCTACGGTCGGTGCTAAACGGATCTCCACCGGACATCCAGCACCCCATCACATACTGCATAACTTTGGGATTGACATTGTTCTCACCCAGTCTGGTACATCCCGTATGACGAAGGGTATGTGGATGTGTCAAGTATAGGACAAAAAAATTTTATTTTTTTCTGCCGAAGACTATCTGACGCTTCCATCAGGTAGTCCCAGCACCTTTATTATCTTCTGATAAGTCATTCTTGTCCTTCTCAAGTTATCTTTGTTCTGAAAAAATATCGTCAAAATTTCATTCGATTTCAATTTCATCCTGACTATAAACACGGATCACCTTGATAATCTCGCGCAGCTTCTCTCTATCGAACTTCTGAATTCCCAAGAAATCTTTTAGTTTTATTTTATTAGAAAGTTCATTTTGTTCAAGAAGCTTTTTGCTATTCTCCGCATCTTCTATCTTTCGTTTTATTTCATCCAGCTGTACACTTATCTTTTCAGCTCTCTGCTTATACAAATCACAATCTATACGACCATCTTTGTAATCATCATAGAGTTTCATCTTTTCCTAGGTCAACTGTCGGCTCTGTTTTTGCAATTCTGCGGTATTGATCTCTTTGTCGTCGCATTGCCTGTTGGAAGATACTTTCTTTTCTTTTTCCAACATTGACGCTACATACTGATGAACAAGCCCAAGGATATTCTCCTCCAACGGTTCCCGCCGGATCGCCAGACTTCGACACACAGGATCTCCATTGGTTCGGGCATCTGAGCATTTCAGCAGATGCTCTGTTTCTTTTAACAGAGAATACCCACAGTTGGCACATAGCAGCAATGCCGGCTGTTTTTTACGTCTTTCCAGAGTAAAATTGGTGCGTGATTCCGCAACACTTCTCTTCTTTTTCGAATGCATTTCATTTGCTTTTTCAAACAATGCCCTGTCTATAATTGCCGTATGATGATTTTCCAGGCGAACCCATTCTGTTTCATCATTTAGAACTGCTTTATGGCCAGTATGCATACTGCAACGTGTTTTTCCCCAGATTCTGGTTCCAATATAAATCTCATCCCGTACAATTGCCGCTACTGTCGTAGGGCTCCAGTGTTTCTTTTTGATCGTGTCAAATGATGATTTTATTTGGGTTTCGATATTTTGCACCAAAGTGGCAAAAAATACCTGCTGGCGTATACCCTCGCTTAATGCAAAACGGAAATCTTGCACGCTTTTATCTCGGAAATCAGAAAAGCTTTCATCTTGATATGGCAATAACTTCATCGCACAATAAGCAACATTGCCGGTCTGCCCCTGTGACCTGTAGGAGCCGGGGCAAGGTCATAAATGACAGCGTCGGATCTTGCGTTTCCAATCAGATCAAGGTTTTCATATTCTTCAATGATAGAAACCAGATTCTGCTTCATATACCAGCTGTCATAAAGGATAATCACATTTTTCTGCTATGAAAATCCAGGCATGACCTGATGTACCATGGAAGCCGCGAGCTCCAGTTTTGATTCCTTCTTCTGCCACATGCTGTTACATTCGTAAAGCCTGAACAATCAACTTTGGCATAGGAACACGCATAATAAAAGGCATTCAGCGACTTTGTCGTAATACCGGATAAAAAGTGTCGGTACAAAAAACGTATGGAATGAGCCGACTCCAAAGCCAGTATTGAGAGTATCAACAGAAACAGCATTTCAGCACTTGGGGGCGAAAAAGTTTCAAAATATGCTGAAAAATATTTATGAAGTCTACCAATTAATGTATTTTCATTACTCTATTAACTATATCATATCCGCATAAGGCATTCCACTTTGTGCTCCCATCTTTTCTACAGACAATCCTGCTGCCGTATTTGCATATTTAAGAGCCTCTTCCATTGTATCTCCCATTGCCATCCGTACCGCAAATGCTCCATTCAATGTATCTCCGGCTCCTGTCGTATCTACAACCTGGGATTTTCTTGCCGGAACCGTCAGAATCCCTCCATTTTTCAGACATGTAGAGACGCCCTTTACTCCTTGTGTGATCACCAGTTTTTCCGGATACTCTTTCAGAATCTCTTCACAGGTCATTTCCTTTCCAAAGATCAGACTTGCTTCGTGTTCATTCGGAGTAAGGAAACTGACTTTTTCCACTACTTCAAATGGCACTTTTGCCGCAGGCGCTGGATTTAATACCGTAGCAATATGGTTTTCATCACAAAAATCAATTACCTTATGCACTGTCTCCAGCGGGATCTCATGCTGCAGTACCACCATGTCATATGCTTTCAGTTTGTCTTTGATACTTTCAACATAGCCTATATCCACTTTTTCGTTCGCTCCACCTATGATTACGATCGTGTTATCCTGCTCTCCGACAGTAATCATCGCAAGTCCCGTCGGTGTATTCTCAAGAACCTTTACGAACTCTGTTCCAACTTTATTTTCCTGCAGATTCTCCAACAGTTTCTGTCCGTTCGCATCTGCCCCAACACAACCGAACATATCTACTTTCGCCCCAAGTCTGGCCATCGCAACCGCCTGGTTAGCTCCTTTTCCTCCCGGATTATACATAATATCGTTCCCGTATACGGTTTCTCCCTTCATGGGAATACGCTTGGCAGTCACGACCATATCCATATTAATGCTTCCAACCACGGCAATCTTTACTTGTTTTTCCATACTATTTCCTTCCTTCCGCAGTATTTCTATTTTATTGATATTATTACGGACAACTTGCGGTTCTGATCCACTTCAAAATATATTATATATCCGCCTGGGCAATTACTCTTTCTATATCTTTGTATGCTTTTTTCCAATCTTTCGGTCTGTCCGCCTCTACCGTTAAGGTATCGTCGTATCCGAATTCCTTTATTTTTTGAAGAAATGGAATATAATTATAGTCATCTTCTACACATGGATATTTTCTTTCCGGATAAGAAATCGGATAGTCGATATGTATATGATGAATATACGACTTACAGCTAACCAAATGTTCAAAACTTTCCTTGTTCCATACCATATGTCTGAGATCGGCCATAATAAATGCATTTGGCATATCTGCCTTTTGAATCATTTCAACCGCTTCCGGAAGCTGATTGATATAATTAGAATAACGAGGTCCCAATGGTTCTAATATAAATTCCTGTCCGTTTTCTCCTGCAATTTCGCAAATCATACGTATCAGATCTACTATATTTTTTTCCTTTTTCCGATCGCCTTCTTCCAAAAGCGATCTTGCTTTCCCGTTACCCATAATAATCTTTTTAATTCCTACTCCTGCGGATTTTTTACAGGTCTGCATCACATAATCTTTCAATTGCAGACAGGAAAATCCCGGAGTGAAGAAAAGAGGTTCGGCAATAGGAAACAAACGCGCGCCACTTATCACCGGAAATCCGAGTTGTTCTACCTGTTCTTTAAGCGCCCCATACTGTTCATCATTTAACGCTTCAATCTCCGGCATGTCTAATTCCGCATAGTCATAACCCGCCTCAGATATTTTCTTATAATCCTCAATAAGTCCAAATGCTCCTATTTTCATACTTTTATTCCTTCTGCTTTCTTATCTATCTCATCTAATATCTTGCGTACAACTAACATTTCTTTCAAAGATGCCCGTGGTTGATTTCCTGACACAAAATCATGTAACGTTGTATTCGCAAAAATAGGATAATATACATCACTGTCTGTATTCAATGAAATATGTTTTGGCTCTTGCCCGAACTTCCGAAGCTCCAGATCGTTCTCAGCAAGAATATTATATCCATTTTCCGTGATAATCGTCCATCGGTTTTCTCTTTGACAGCCCTCCGACATCGGATATGCATAACCAGTTTCCAAAGATAATGATGATCCGTTTGACAATTTCAACATAGATGTTGCATATGTCTCTATGTCATATTCTGAATCCTGATGATATACAGAAGCCAAAACATCCGCATCTTTACTTTCCGTCAAATACAACGCCATATCGATAAAATGCACTCCCAGATTCGTCATGCATCCTCCTCCTGCTGTTTCTTTTGAAAGCATCCATTTCGATGTTTTCAGATAACGCGATGGCGGTCCGGCGATAAATCTATATGACATATGTACAATATCCGAATCCAGATATTCTTCTTTCAATTGTTTTACCGTATCACTATATCTCCAGACAAACGGAATCGCACAAAAGCTATTCTTCTGTATCGATTTTTTATAAAGTGCTTCGACTTCTTCTCTGTTCATCCCACATGGTTTCTCCATCGAAAATCCAATCTGGGCATCTATCAAATACTCTGCAACCTCTTTCATTTTATAATGTGGTGCAAAAGCAAATACAAAGTCCGGCTTTTCTTTTATGATCATCTGTCTATAATCCTTATAATAAGGACAATTATAGCGGGAAGCAAATTCACTTCCTATTGATTCATTCTCATCATTAACTGCTATGATCGTTCCTTCCGGAATACCCGAAAGGTATAACGGCACATGCCAATGACTTACGCCAAGAAGAGCGATTCTTAAGTTTTCAATCTCCATATTTCTACTCCATAATTGATTTTAAATACTCTAATGATTTTTTCATACCAATAGATGCATCCGGAATATCATCTGGATGCCATCTGCGCTCATATTCCAAAGACAACCATCCATCATATCCTTGTTCCTTAACCTTGGACAAAATTTCAGGCCACGGAACAACACCTTCTCCTACGATTCTTGTCTTTACATTTCTTTCATCTTCATTTGGTCTCGCAACATTTGACGAAACAAAAGATTTTCCTTCCACGAAAACAAGATCCTTCACATGCATATATGCCACATATTTCTGTTGTGTCGCAATCGCAGTCTGATAATCCTCATTTTCTGTAAATGTCAGATTCGCCTGATCATAGAGAATCGCAACTGCAGGATGATCCACTGCTTTCATCAATTCTGCACTTTTCTTTGCTGATACCGCCATAGTATTGAAATGATTTTCTACAACTAAAGTAACATTCTTTTCTTTCGCATAATCTCCCATTTCCCGCAGCGAACGAACAAGCATATCCCAGCGTTCTTCTAATTTGTATGTATCTCCCGCACTAAGATTTCCTCCGTAGATTCGCACATAGGAAGCCCCTAAGAATTCGCAGTAATCCACACCCTTGCGAATTGCTGCCATTTCCTCCTGGCGCTTTTCTTCATCCAGTGAATTAAAATAAGAGTTATATGGTGTCAGTGCTACTATACGGATTCCCATTTTTTCTGCACATTCTTTTACCTTTTCCAGCGTTTCCTGATCACAATCACATGGAATTCCCGAACGATAATCATCCTGGACAACAATCTCTATTCCATCTGCTCCTATTTTTTTCATTAATTCAATTGCTTCACACACCGTATACTCCGGTGTTCCCATTGTATGACCTGCAATTTTAAACATCGACTCTCCTCCTTTAATCCATAGCAGGCAGACCTGCAGATTTCAAAACTCTGTCCAGCAGTTCGTGTGTCTTAAACGCATCCTGTGCACTTGTAAGCGGCTGTTTATTATCTCTTACACAGTCCAGGAAATGACGAATCGCATAACTGAATCCCAAATTATCCTCCGATTTTGCCCATCCCATGGCAAGCGGTGTCATTTCAATTGCGTGATGTGCTTTCTCATCCGTAATTGTTACACTATCCGGCATCTTGATCAACACTGATCTGTTCTGTCCGTGAAGTTCAATCGTTTCCTCCCACTGTCCGGAACTGCGACTGGCTACAAGAATTCCTGATGATCCATTTTCAAATTCCATCTGCGCTGTTGTAAAAGCTTCATAATACGGATCTGTATATTTTGAAATCGCCTGAACATTCCGGACTTCTCCACCGTAATATCTCATAAGATCAACAATATGAATCGCATTCTCTAACGTAGCACGGTACTCTGTCTTCGGGCGATTCTTCTGTCCTATAATAACATCCGGCGCCGTCTCTGCATACACTGCTTTTGCTTCCTGGCACACCGGCGCAAATCTACGATTAAATCCTATCATCAGCTTACGTCCTGTTTTTTCAGCCAGATTTGCAATGGCATCTGCGTCTTTTAAAGTAGTTGCCATTGGTTTTTCACTGTAAACATCAAGTCCATGATTCAACAGAAAAGAAATCTGCTCCGCATGGCACTGTTTCGGTGTAAGAACAAACACACAATCCAGATTCATATCCACCAATTCCTGAATAAAATCTGTAGCATTCCAGGCTCCACACATCTTCTGTGCTTTCTTTGCATTTGCTATATCCCTTGACATCACACCAACAAAGTCCACATCCTCAAATCGTGGCAATACAGGAAGAAAATTATTTTTAGCTACATATCCCGTACCAATTACTCCTACACGAATCCTTTTTTCACTCATTACAAATTCTCCTCCTTTTTATAGTCGTCGAATATACCTTCCAATACTTTGTATTCTTCTTCTGTCAGTTTTCGAAGTGGTTTTCTGCAAGTATCATCCTCAATGATTCCACGCATCTTCAAAAGTGCCTTTAATCCAGGTATTCCCGGAATAGATGCCATACGGCGATCATCTGTTACAATTTCTTTCTGTGTTTCTTTTGCTCCTTCAAAATCACCATTCTGATACTGTTTATACAGACGTGTAAATCTTTCATGGAATATAGCACCCGGTCCTGTTACCGTACCAACGCCACCTGTCATAAGACATTGTAAAAACAGACTGTCACATCCGATCAATACATCTGGGGTTCTTTCTGGCTTGGTCAGATAATCTTCAATACGCATCAAATCCGGACAGCTATACTTGATACCAACTACATTCGGGAATTCTTCCATAAGTCTGGCAAGAAGTTCTGGTTTCACATCACTTGTTGTACACCCAGGAATATTATATATGTACACCGGGAAATCACCGGAAACCGAACTCACTATATCCTTGTAATATTCATATAATGAGCTCTCATCCATAGGGAAAAATGCCGGAGACATAACTCCCACTCCATCTGCTCCTATTTTCTGCGCATGCTGCACATGAGAAATTGTCTCCTCTGTTGTCATAGCGCCACACTGAATGAATACAGGCAGTTTATGACCCACTGTTTTTACAATAATTTCGGCAATCTTCTGTCTCTCTTCTTTTGATAGATATAAACTCTCACCATTCGTTCCGTTCGGATACAAACAATCTACATCTGTTTTCATTAAAAATTCGCAAAAACGCACTAATGATTTCTCGTCTACTGTTCCATCTGCATTCATTGGTGTAATCATCGGGATTACAACTCCATTCATTTTTTTCATAATCGTCACCTCATAATCCTATATGCACAAAGTCTCATCCCCGACATCCGGTATCAGACTTTGCAAAATCAACTAATAGTTCTTTTTCGTCTCTGTAAGAAGTTCGTAGAGTTCTTTCTGCCCTTCACTTGCAGAATCAAGGAATTCATCAACTACCGGCTGTACAGCTTTCTTAAAAGGAGCTTTATCAACTTCTGTAATTTCAACACCAGCCTCTTTCAGTGTCTTAAGTCCTTCCTCTGTTGCTTCTGGCCAAATCTCATTGTTCCATTTATCAGAGAACTTTTCGCCTGCTTTCAGCAATGCATCCTGGTTTTCTTTTGACAGGCCATCAAACCATACCTTAGATACGAATACCGGATCCGGAATTGTAAAATGCTCTGTTAAAGAAAGATATTTACACAGTTCCTGCCATCCATTCGCCGCAATTACGGATGGAGTGTGATCAAGTCCGTCAATTGTACCCTGCTGAATTCCTGAATATACTTCACTGAAAGCAATCGGAGTTCCGATCGCACCCATAGCCGTTGTAGAATCTGCCAGAATCTTATCTTCCATACAGCGAAGTTTCAGACCTTTCATATCAGCCGGGGTCTTTACAGTATGTTTATTGTTCAAAATAGAACGGCTTCCGATATCTGTCCAAGCAATGATCACAAATCCATTCTTTTCTGCATCTTCCTCAAGTACTTTTTTAACCGAGTCATCCGTAACTGTTTTGCAAGCCTGCTGACCATTATCCCACAGATATGGCAGTGAGAATACAGACCACATATCATTGAAAGAAGATAAATCAGTTGCCGAGCACTCTGTCATCTCAACCGTTCCGGCCTGAAGACCTTCCAGTGTCGAAACCTTATCTCCAAGCTGTGAAGAAGGATAAAATTCCATCTTCATACGGCCGTCAGACTCTTCTTCAATAATATCAGCCAGTGCATTCGCTCCGTCTGCCTGTGTACCTGTTGCAGGGAAAACAACAGAATACTTCACAACCAGAGCATCCCCGTCTGTCTTGCTTGTTGTTGTGGCAGCTTTATTATCCGATTTCCCAGAATCTGATTTTGATCCGCACGCTGCCATAGACATCACCATTGTTGTTGCGCATAAAAGCGCAATTGCCTTTTTCACTTTCATAATTTTCGTCTCCTTTTTTTATTTCTTAATTGCTGTTTCAGTAAAAAGAGTCTTTCTTGGCTCTACGCCCACCACATAGCTGTATCATTTTTGATGATCATACATTTTTAAACTTAATAACTGCTTTGATCGCTGCTCCGCTCATCATGTCATCAAATGCCTGGAACGAGTCTTTATAATCATAAACGGTAATCAATTTTCGCAGATCATCCTGCAAGTTTACCAATACTTCTAATGATGCAGATGAGCCATCTGACTTACGATGCGGATATGGACCTTTTGCTCCAACAATTGCCAGTTCTTTTCTCAAGATCGGAAGTAATTCCAGATCATTTGCCGGACCGCTGTATACACTTGCAACCACAATCTTTCCACCTGGACGTACCGCTTTGAATGCGTTTCCAAGTACCGGGATCACACCTGTTGCTTCTACAATGACATCTGCACCCTTGTTTCCGCACATTTCTTTTACCTGATCGAGCCAGTCATCATCGCTTGTATTTACAACATCAATAATGCCAAGAGAACGTACCTTTTCAATTCTTTTCGCACTATTGTCAGCACCTACCACAACACCGGCTCCCATGCTCTTTAAGATGATTGCTGCTACAAGTCCGATTGTTCCCATTCCAAATACAAGCACCGAATCACCTGGTTTAATATCCGCCTGACGTGCCACATGATAAGCACAGTTTGTTGGCTCAAGCATAGACGCTGTAATATCGTCAATGTTATCCGGGAGCGGACTGATGAAACTGTAATCTGGCGTATTTAACACCAAAGTTTCTTCTGCAAATCCACCTGGGATCAGTGCGTCATTCATACTCTTACAGTAATTCTGAAGACCATTCAGACAATTCCAGCACTGTCCACATGTTCTGGAAAGTTCACTTGCCACTCTCATGCCTGCTTTGATTCCGTTTGCACCGGCACCGGCATCTGTCACAACACCTGAGAATTCATGGCCAAAATACCTTTCCTGTTTCAGATCTCTCTTTCCACGGTACAAAGCAATATCACTGCCACAGATACTGCATGCTGTAACATCAATCTTAACAGTGCCAGGAAGCATTTCCTTTACACCCTCCCAGTCATTCTGAAGCTGTAATTTTCCATAATCAACTAACGCTACTCTCTTCATCAGTCTTTCCTCCTCTATTCTGTAATATCTCTGATTACTTTCAAACCATTGGTCATATGTCCTCTGGATTCTGTCTTAAAAGTCTGAGTGTTCCGTCAAAAATGTAATGAAGTCCGCTGCAGACAATGTCTGCATCTCTCAAATAGCCCTTCACTTCATTTCTACTTAAATGGCATATCCCAAAACAGATGGAACAAATGTAACAAATACTGGAATATATGTGATAACTAAAAGAACAATAATCTCAGCAAACAAATACGGAAGTGTTCCTTTAATTGCTTTTTCTACTGGAATTCCTCCGATCTTGCTGGTAATAAACATACAATAACCAAGTGGAGGTGTAATGTTACCAATTGTCAGGTTGAATGCCATAATAATTCCAAAATGTACCAGGCTGATTCCCATAGATGCTGCAACCGGTGCAAGAATTGGTGCAAGGATAATAACAGATGCACCACCATCCATGAACATTCCCATAATAAGAAGTAAGATATTTACCAGAAGAAGGAATACATACTTATTATTTGTAATAGAAAGAATCAAATTGTTAACTATCACTGGCATCTGAAGAGCTGTCAGACCATAGCTGAATACTTTCGCACAGGCTATAATCAGCAGAAGTGGTGCTGCACTGTTAACTGATTTCAGGAAAATATCCGGCAACTCTTTTAATTTCAATGTTCTTGTCACAAACAGGCTGACAACCAGACTATATACAACTGCAACTGCACCAGCCTCTGTAGCTGTACAAATGCCGCCCATGATACCACCAACTACAATAACAGGCATACCAAGTGGAATGATTCCATCAATAATCGTCTTTTTAATTTCTAATTTCGTCAGTTTTTCCGTTCTTCTTGGGAAATGACATACACGATCACGAAGAAGGACAACAAGCATAAGCACAAGCCCGCACAGGATACCAGGAACAATTCCTCCCATAAACATAGATCCTACGGAAGCTCCAACCGCCGTCGCATATACTACCATGATAATACTTGGCGGAATAATCGGTCCACATGTAGAAGCTCCTGCGATAACACCAACTGCCTCTTCTGTCGGATATCCTTCTTTTTCCATAGCTGGAATCAGGATACCACCCATACATGATGCACAGGCCTGTGCAGAACCTGTAATACCACCGAAGAACATACTGGATACAATACCTGCATGTGCCAGACTTCCAGGAAGTCTTCCAATTAAAAGCATGGCAAATTTGATAAGTTTTTCTGTAATACCGCCCCGGTTCATAATTTCTCCGGCCAGCATAAAGAACGGTATTGCGAGGAGTGGAAGATTACCCATTCCATTAAAAATCGACTGCGATACTGCTATAGTTGCCATTGGCGTTCCAGTACCAATCGAAAGTGCCAAAAGACTAAATACTCCTGTCATCAGCAAACTAATATAAATCGGGATGCCGACAAGAATAAATACAAATGTTAATATTACGAGTACGCCGATAACACCACCCATATTTCATTTCCTCCTTATTCATCTTCACTCTCTGGTTCTTGTATAACTCTTTTCTTAAATGCTCTTAAATACTCATAAATACAAAGTCCAAAGCCGATCGGGATTGACATGTAATAATACATTCTCTTTACACGAAGAACTGTACTCAATACAGTTCCAGTCATCGTATACTTAATTGAGTTAACCAACAGAAATGCAAGAAAAACAATTGTGATCAATTCAATAATTCCTCGAATTGCTATTCTTACTTTTTTGCTCTTAGGCTTATTTGATAAAGTCGTAAATTCCGTATGCCCATTTGTACGAACCGCTCTGGCACATCCGAACATTCCCATCGCAACAAGCAGTGCCTGATTCACTTCATCTGCCCACAGGAAACCGGTATGAAATACATACCTGGCAACAACACTTGCCGCAGCAATCGTTACAATAGCTGTAAGACTTACAATACAAACTACATTTTCAACCCAGCTAATGCCTACGTCTACTGCATCCAACATTTTTTTCATTTAAAATTCTCCTTCCCTTTTTGCAACGCAATCGTTTGCTTTTCTTTGTAAAAAAAATTGGCTTTGCGCATAACGCAATCGTTTGCTCCATGCATTTAATTTATCACTTTTCTTTTTTCTCGTCTATTGATGTTTTTCCTATTTTTGCAAACTATTTTTTGTGCATTTTGTATAAATGTATCTTTTTTCAATCTATTTTTCGCAATATTTTATTTAATTCTTTTTTTGTTGACTAATAAGTTTTTTTATTATAATATATTAAATATAATAAATTAGCAAAGCAAACATTTGCTTTATATAATATTAGGAGAAGAAAATGGCAACAATCAAAGAGGTAGCAACTGCCGCAGGTGTCTCTCCTTCTACAGTCTCAAGAATTTTAGCTAATGACACCTGGGGAAAAGAAGAAACAAGAAAAAGAGTATTAAATGCGATAAAAGAACTACAATACAACCCGAATGCACTTGCACGTCAATTTCGCACGCAGGAAACAAAGACCATCATTGTAATTATTCCGGATTTAAGCAATACCATCTTCCATGAGATCACACTTGGTATCGAGGCAGAAGCAGACGCTCATAACTATAAAGTATTAATCGTAGATACAAAGAGACAACTCTCTCTTGAGAGCTACTACTTAAATGCGATCCAGCAGCATGAATATGATGGTGTCATTTCCATGGATGCCAATATTCCACGCAAGTTACTGGAACAATTTGCTACCAAATATCCGTTAGTTGTAGCTCTAATGAACATTCCGGGCAGTCAGATTCCTACTGTAAGAATTGATAATATCGCCGCAACAGCTGCAGCAATGAAACACCTGATCCGGCTCGGGCACAAGAGCATTGCACATATTACATCTTCTTCAGATTTATTCGCATACAAAGAACGTTTGGATACTTACCGAGAAGAACTTATTAAGAATAATCTCTCTGTTAATCCACAGTTAATTAAGGCCGGTGAGGCCACAATAAGCGGTGGTTTCGAAATGGCAAACCAATTAATTGCATCCGGCGAAAAATTCACTGCCATCTTTGCTGCCGGTGATACAATGGCTATGGGTGCCATCTCTGCACTTAGACAGAAAGGAATTCGTGTCCCAGAAGATGTTGCCGTCGTTGGATTTGACGATCTGGAGGTTTCATCATATTACAATCCACCTCTCACCACAATCCGACAACCGAAATATAAGATCGGACAATATGCGTTTTCCAAACTTTTGTCTATTATGAAAGAAGAAAAAGTTACAGAGACTGTTGATATTCTTCCATATGAACTTGTAATCAGAGAGAGTTGCGGACATTATTTGTAAATCATTATATTGCCCCTTATCATTTTATCCATAAATTTTTTTTGCAATAGATAAGGGGCTGTCGCACTAAGTATTCTGCTCATAGCTTTTTCATAGCTTTTTCATAGTTTTTTTCCATAGTCTGCCTTTCCATTTTCGTTCAGGCACTCTATAGCAATTCGTTTTCCCAACAACCAATTTCTTTGAACCAAAATTGTATCGACAGCCGCATACGCAATGCTTTGCGCACTTTCTACGATTTCACATGTATCAGCAAATAAATCGCCTGTTTCATGATAGGCAATCATATTTCTATTTAATTTTGGACTCAGTGAATCCAAAGTTGTCTTTTCTTTTTCAGAATGTTTCATCAGCGCAATCTCCCTTTTCGATGATTATTGCGACAGTGTCGCAACTTTTCCATTTTGAAATTCCAGATTGACATCTCAAAAAATTTCTTTAAGTCTATAAAGTCTATATTCTTATATTACCCCAACTCTCTCATTCTGCCTACTGCAATTTTATATTCTCATACAACAATGAGGTCGCATTCCACGACCTCATCACATTCATTTAAACATAAATCAATTCCTTGAGAATAATCTCTTCCGCAATCGCTCTGTGCTGATTAGCAGCTCTTACCCAGGCAATCTGATCTTTCTCTTTATCCGGTAATGGTTCTTTTTCTTCCAACTGTTTCAGGATCACTTCTTCCCGTTCTCTGGCTGCCTGCGTTCATTTTATTAGCACTCTCCATTTCTCATCATTTTTTGACCACAAATTTACGACATTTACGACAAATCTGACACTGCTTTACAATACCAGACAAAATGACTTATGCCCCGGAAAGCCTGTAAAACAGGCACTTCCGGGATACACAAGACAGGACAAAAATCGACTTCCATTATCAATAGGTGAGTGCTAATTATT
>NZ_JAQESL010000043.1:0-12062 GCF_027697525.1 Coprococcus sp. AM97-35
GCAACATTCCGTTCTTCATCAATATGTGTCACAACAAAGGACACCTTATCTTTCTTCCCAACGGTGCGGCTGTCGTAGCAACTGTGAGCAATGGCGTTGACGCCCAATTCTAACCGGACAAAAACAGTTCCTTTGTGGATGTCTTCCACCGTTCCGGCATATTTTCCCTGTACCCGACAACTTTTCAGATTTTCTTTGCTGGTGTTGCCTTCCACGAATGTTCCCCTACCTGGAATCGTTGTCAGATTATTCTAGTATGGGTGAATTTTTTTTAATTGTAGAGGTTTGTCAAGTTGAGATGAAGAAATAAAAATTTGATATATAAAGAGTTAGCCAAAATGGTTCGATATATGAATTACAAGAATATTGTAAGATACAAACGGTTAATATAGTGATAAAATAATTACCAATATAATTGTTGCAATCAATTTGAAGAGATATACATATTACTGGAGGCTTGAGATGAGAAAAGATATTATAATTATTGATGATGATAGGGATTTATGTACACTCTTGCAAGAGAGTCTTTTGCAAGAAAATATTTGTGCAGATATTTCATGCAACGGTTTTGATGGGATAAAATCAGTAAAAGATAAGGAATATCAATTAGTTGTATTGGATGTGATGATGCCAGGAATCAGTGGTTTTGAAGTTTTAGAAAGAATACGAGACATGAGTAATGTACCAATACTAATGCTTACAGCGAAAGATGACAGCACCTCAAAAGTAAAAGGGTTGCGGGCGGGAGCTGATGATTATTTGACAAAACCTTTTGAAATGGAAGAGTTTTTTGCAAGAGTATTATCTCTAATAAGACGTTACACACGTTTAAATAATATGGCTAGTAAAGCAATTTTGAAATATGGCGATTTAAGAATTGACTTAGAAAGTGGCATAGTAGAATTGTCTGGTGAAGAGCTTAAATTATCTGCAAAAGAATATGATGTACTTATATATCTTGCAAAAAATCAAGGAAAAATTCTCACGAAGAAACAAATATACGAAAATGTTTGGAACGAAGAGTATGTATATGATGATGATAACATAATGGCAGTTATTAGCAGATTGAGAAAGAAAATAGAGCGAACAGCAGAAAATTCGTATATTCAGACTGTAAGAGGTCTTGGATATAGATTCAATAAGGAGTTATGAGATAAATGAAATTATTTTATGTGGTGCTAGTCATACTTTTATTTTATAATTTGGGATTGACACTTTATGTGTTTAAAATTAATAGAAGACTAAAAGAGTTCAATCAAATACTTTTAGAAATAGAGAAAGGTCAAAGCAAACAAAAGTTTCTATTGAAAAAAAATAATAGGATAGATCAAGTTGGATTTAGAGTAAATTCTATATTGTATAAATATGAAAAAAGGATCGAAGAGAGTAACATAGAGTTGGAAGCAAATAAGCAACTCATGACAAGTTTATCACATGATGTCAGAACACCCATGACAACCTTAATAGGGTATTTGGACGCTCTAGATTTAAAACTGGTAAGTTCAGATAAAGAGGAACAATATCTAAGACTAGCGAAAGAAAAGGCGTATGACTTAAAAAAATATATCGAAGTGTTATTCGAGTGGTTTAGGATTAATTCAGATGAGGAACAGTTGGAAATAAAAGCAGTTGACATTACTGAAGAAACCAGAAGGATTTTTTTGGATTGGATCCCTATAATAGAAGAACATCGAATAGGATATAATATAGAAATTCCTGAGAAAGCTATAATTGTTGAGATTGATGAGGATTGTTATATGAGGGCTATAAATAATATTGTGCAGAATATTTTTACTCATAGCAAAGCAGCAAACATATCAATAACAGCATCAGAGGGGAATGGTAAATTTAGACTCGAGATAGGTGATGATGGGATAGGGATAGCAAAGGAAGATTTGAATTATATTTTTGAAAGATTATACCGGTGTAATAAAGGAAGATCCGGAAAAGGGAATGGACTGGGATTAAATATTTCAAAATTATTGCTAGAGAAAATGGGTGGGACAATTAGTGCATTTAGTGAACCGGGTAAAGGAACAGTATTTTGTATTGAATTTTCAGTTATACAAAGGTAACAAAAAAGATGATACGTTCGAGTATCATCTTTTTCGTATTAAATAAATTACAAGGTTCTTGTCAGGTTTCTGTCAGGTTCCTGTCAGAAAAATATATTATACTGTAAAACATAGAAGATTCTGAAAGGAGAAAAACCAAATGTCACAATACATTATACAAACACGTGATTTAACTAAAACATATGGAGAACAGAAAAGTGTTTCCAATCTAAATATGCATGTAAGAAAGGGAAAGATATATGGACTTTTAGGGAGAAATGGAGCTGGAAAAACCACAACTATGAAAATGCTGCTAAACCTCATAGAACCGACATCAGGTTCCATACGTATTTTTAATAGAGATATAAGGCTTGAAGAGAAAAAAATATTACCTCGAATAGGATCACTGATTGAAAGTCCTGGATTTTACCCTAATTTGACAGGTACGGAAAATCTTAGAATTTTTGCGAAATTGAGAGGAATCCCAAGAACTGATGCTATCGAACAGGCATTAAAACTTGTTAATTTACCATATAAAGATAAAAAGTTATATTCGCAGTATTCATTAGGAATGAAACAGCGATTAGCTATAGCATTAGCGGTAATGCATGATCCAGAAATATTAATTTTGGATGAACCAATTAATGGCTTAGATCCGATAGGAATCGCAGAAATAAGAACATTTATAGAAGATTTATCTAAAAATAGAGGGAAAACTATATTGATCTCTAGCCATATACTTTCAGAAATTGCTGTTTTAGCAGACGATATTGGTATCATTGATAAAGGCGTACTCATTGAAGAGGGAAGTATGAAGGAATTAGAAGAAAAAAATGGAAAATATATACACTTCAAGGTTTCTGATAATGCCCAAGCAGCAAGAATACTGTCAGTGTATTATAAAGAATCAAATTTTAAGGTATCAGGAAACCAAGATATAAATGTGTATAATCTCAGTATATCAATACCAGATATAGTTCGTTCCTTTGTTCAAGAAGGAGTAGACGTGATGGACGCTCATTTGTGTGAAGATACTTTAGAGGACTATTTTAAAAAAGTGACAGGAGGGGAAGGAATTGCTTGATTTAGTCAGATGTGAGTTTACAAAATTGAAAAGAAGGAAAATCACGCTCATGCTGATTGTATTATCATGTTTTTTCCCCTTAATTGTGGTTATGAC
This sequence comes from Coprococcus sp. AM97-35, assembly GCF_027697525.1. Taxonomy (NCBI): domain Bacteria; kingdom Bacillati; phylum Bacillota; class Clostridia; order Lachnospirales; family Lachnospiraceae; genus Coprococcus; species Coprococcus sp. AM97-35. The sequence goes on from NZ_JAQESL010000043.1 coordinate 3,235, forward strand.
AACTAAGAACGGGATGTCTGGTGATCTGAGCACACATTATTTGAAAATGAGGTTTGATTTATCCTTTACTATGACACAGGGCTATGGTCTTGTATTCCTTGCACCTTGTTTAATAGGAATGCTTGCGACAATCTTGTTCTTTATGGAACGAGATAATGATACATTTAAAAATATTAGAACAGTGCCCGTGACAATTACCAAAATGATCCTTGCAAAGATCTGTGTACTTTTTATATATGGTACTCTTTTTAGCCTGGCGAGTGTATCATTTACAATATTCTTTTCATGGATATTGAAGGTTGGTATTATATATGATTTAGCATACAAGCTAGGATTTAGTATTATATTTGGGCTTGTGATAACGATAGCGTCACTTCCTATTGTGGTTATAATAGTATATTTTAATAAATCCTATTTAGTGTCTACATTGTTGGCATTTTTTTATTCGATTCTAAATTGGGGAATTATCGGTTTATTTGAAACAATGGCAGTGAAAGGTACCGCAAAATTTCTAAATCTATTTCCAGTTATATGTGCGATGGACTGGACAAGCGGTAAACTGGTAGATCATGTAATAAAAGATAATTTGTCAAAAGAAGCATATATTATGTTTCCGTCAGATATTTATGCATTTTTGGTATTAGGAGTAACATTGTTCTTATCTTTAATGCTTATGATTAGATTTTATAAAAAATGGACGAGGTAATTTAAATGGGAAATATTATATCAACAGAGTTATTAAAAATTAAAAGATATTCAGTTGTAAAAGCTGGATTAGTTATGATGTCGCTATCTGTGTTAATGAGTTGCTTTTATTCAATTGCAAGCACAAATAAAGTATGGGATTTTCAGTATTTTATACAGCAGGTAATTATTAGTAATTGTACATTATTTTTCCCGATTATTATTACATTAGTCGCTGTGTACATTATTTCCAGGGAAACAACAGATGATACATTAAAATCTATTTTAACAGTACCTATTTCATATAAAAAGTTACTTATTGCTAAATTTTGGCTGCTTTTATTTTTAACTATAGTTTTTAGTATTTTTAACGCTCTTTTGTCAATATGTTTTAATGCTTTTTTAGGATTTTCTGGAATGAATATTCATATGATGCTGATGTCAGCCGCTCAGATTATTGTATCTGACATATTGGTGTATATATCAGTACTTCCCATTATTATTGTTTGTGCTTTTGCAGAAGGAAAATCATTGCTGGGAGTTGCCGTTGCATTCATCTACGGATATTTTGCAACAATGGAAGGAAGTATGCTTAATTGGTTTCCAATCAAGGCTGCAATGATACTTGTTGATCCTAAATGCGGAAGCGAATATGGAATAACATATAAAATTCCTCCTGCGGCGATGTCTATAATTGGGGTTTTGGTGGTTTCCATACTATTGTTTCAAATGCTAAACAGAACCAAAAAGAATGTTTATATGAAATCAAAAAGAAAAGTAAAGGTAAAACAAACAAGACGGAAAGGGTGGTAAAAAATGGTGGATTGAATGTAAAGAAATGTTGTCCGTAATCATAAACAATTTTAATATATGTTTGTAAGGAAGGAGAAGAGAAAATACATACTGCTAGTCAAGTGAACTTAACAGAACCTTTTAAGGAAATGAGAAATGAAAAAATAAATATCTTAGGATGAACCTGAAGGGTTCTGTATTCCTGCAGTATTTTGTGAAAAATTAAATCGTATAGATATAGACATTTTGAATTTACATATGGTATCTATGCAAGAAGCAGTTAGGAGCGTGCCTTATGAAGAAAAATTATAGAAATCCAATGACAAGACCAGAAAATTTCATGAATCCGGCAGGAAATGTAATGAAGGAAATTAAAGAGGCGGATTTAAACAATTTTTCCGCAGGTGCTGGTGAACCAAGAGTTTCCGATGGGTCTCAGTTCTGTACATCAACAAAAGAATGTAACTGGGGAACAATTATGTTTGTTTGCTGTTAGTTTATGAGAGTGGTATGAAACCACAGGTATGATGACTACTGAATGAATAGGTTTGGCTTCTATGCATAGATATCATATGCAAATTCAAAATTTTTTACATAATGGAGGAGATTATTATGGATAAAAATAATTGTGACAATAATTCCTATTTTTATGAAAGAAATTATTATAAGGATGTTCCAATCAAAGATACTCAAATATTAGAATATTGGAATAACATTTTAGGTAAAGATGTTATTGAATCAATAGATAAGGCTTATGGGGTTTCTATAGAGCAGATATTATTTTCAGAGTATTCGTTAAATCATAAATATATTAGCTTTGCAACGTTAAATCAGGAATATTCTGATATGTGTAATGAGAAGGCTATATCCTATTTGACTAAAAAAGGGACAAAAGTATTATTTGATCAATTTGTTCTCAGGTTTCTGGGATATGGGAAACGGGTTTTAGAAAGAAAGAGTAGAAAAGGATATATTGTTAAAGTAATTCAGGACTGTTTTTTGAAAAATTTAGCGGAAAGGATTTTAGATGTTTCTTTAAGCACTCTTATTTTTGAAATGTATTTAGCAAAAGAACAAGGAGAACTTAGAGGAAATGATGAAGCAGAAGAATATAACGACTATAATCAGAGATTTCTTGGTAATGATAAGTATATAAAAGAATTATTTTCCATATATCCAGGTCTTAAAAGAATGCTGATAGAATTAATGGAAAATTTGGCAAATAATTATATATTATTGCAGGAAAGAATGGAAAAGGATACTTTACTTTTAGAAGATAAATTTGGTGGGAAAAAGAGCTGGACTGAAGTAAAAGATATAAGAACGAGTGGTTCAGATTCACATAAGAAAGGAAATAGTGTTTTTTTAATTCAGTTTCAAGATGGAACAAAAATAGTTTATAAACCACACGGACTGAAGGTGGAGAAAGCATATCAGTCATTTTTGGAATTTATTTCTTCCAATTGTAAAAAGGACTTTAGGCAATTTTTGATTCTGGATTGTGGGGACTATGGATGGGAAGAATTTGTAGTTAATCTTCCTTGTAACAGTGAGGCTGAAGTCAGGAATTATTATTATCGGATAGGAGTGCTTGTTTTTTGCAATTATATATTAAATGTCAATGATATACATACTGAAAATCTTATTGCTAATGGGGGATATCCGGTTGTTGTAGATGCCGAGACTGTCTTAGATAATAAAAGGGACAAAAAGAAAAAATCAGGTAGAGAAAAAATTTACGATAAGATACATGAATCAGTGTTGTATTCTGGAGTACTGCCTTTTTATAAATACACTAAAAATGGAAAAGGTATAAATATGAGTGCTCTTAATGGCCAAGAGGGAGAGCAATATCCAATACTGATTCCAAGATTAAAAAATGCTGGGACATCAAATATGCATTATGAATATGAAAGACCTATTACTCAAGCTAGTAATAATTTACTGAGACTGGGGGAAAAGGTAAAAGAACCTAATCAGTATATAGATGAGATATGCGAAGGTTTTTTTGACGCATATACATTTTGTTTGGACAATAAGAAGCTTATATTAAACTATGTTTCGATATTTGAAAATATTGAAGTTAGGCATTTAGTCCAAGATACTCAGCGGTATTCCATGCTATTGCACACATCATACAATCCGGATTTTCTTCAAGATGCGAAAGATAGGCAACTATTTTTGTGTGCAGTGTTAAAAAATGTGGAACAGATGCAAGGGAATATGGAAATTGCAAAACTGGAAATAAAGGATATGCTGAATATGGATATTCCATATTTTTATAGCAATACTTCAAAAGAAGATCTTTATGGATCAGAAGGGGAAGTGGTGAAGAACTATTTTGCTGAGTCTAGTATTCAACATCTTAGAAATAAGATCTGTTCTATGGGCAAGAAAGATAGAGAAGAACAGATTAGATTTATAAAAATAATTTTAACAGATTTGAATGATGTAAAAGTTGAGAAACCTAAAAAAGATATAAATGAACTTTGTATAAGTAGAAGCGATAATGAACATGGACAAAAGGAATATAAAAAAAATGCCATATTAAAAATTTTACATACATTAGAGCAAAAAGCTTTTTATGGTGATGATGGGCAGGATATAAATTGGATAGGAATAACATCTATTGGAAATTCTGAAAATTCTTCTTGGAATATCCAACCATTAGGGGTTTATTTATATGAAGGATTAGGAGGAATTGCCCTTTTTTATAATGCACTACAGCAATCAGATTTTGATGTGGATTTGTCAGCAGCCTGCAAAGCATTTGAGACCATGATGTTTCAATATACCGATGATATGTTGGAACGATCCACGGATTTAGAAAAGGAAAGTAGCGGTGCTTATGCGGGGGAAGCTTCTGTTATATATGTATACGAAGTTTTATATAAGATAACAGGAAAACAAAAATATTTAGAATATGCAGAAAAACATTGCAAAATTTTAGAGTATGCATTGAAAGCAGATGAAAATAATGATCTGATTTATGGTAATGCAGGTGCCGTTATTGTTCTTCTTAATCTTTATCACTTAGCTCAAAAGGATATATATTTGCAATTGGCGTGCGAAGCAGGGAACATTCTTATAAAAAATCAGAATAAGGGTAAGTGGTGCTGCGGAAACGGGCAGAGCTTATCTGGGCTGTCACATGGAATTACAGGTATAATTTATGCTCTTACAAAGTTAAATAATGAGCAATTTCATATTGAATATCAAAAGGCAATACACTCTGGATTAATATATGAAAATACCATGTATTCTGATAAATATAATAATTGGTTAGACAATCGGGAGGAGGCAAAAAAAGAAGAAAACTCTGATAATAGATGCATGGCAGCATGGTGTCATGGGGCACCAGGGATTTTATTGGCAAGAAGTAAGATGTATAACCTGGTTAAAGACAGTAGTGATTATATAACAGTACAATGTGATATTGAACGTGCACTATTTGCGACAAAAATGTATGGATTTACAGATAATGACTGTCTATGTCATGGGAATTTGGGGAATACAGAAATATTACTTGAATATTCAAAAGAATGTAATGATGAAGAAGTAAGACATATGATGTTGTCTGCGAGAACACAAATTGCTATGGATATTATAAATGAAAATTACGATTGTGCAAGGTCTTATTTGCATGGGTATAAGATACCAGGATTTATGACAGGAATCTCAGGAATGGGATACTCTCTATTAAGAGATTTGTACCCAGAATTACCATGCATTTTGGCTCTGGAGATTTAGGAGCGTAATTGCTAAGTAATATTTAACAAAGGGAGGAACTTGATGTTTCAAAAAAAAGTGCATTATGTTTCACAGCTAGGAAGCATGGATTGTGGCATAGCATGTCTGACAATGATTCTTAATTATTACGGGTGTAAAAGTGATATCGTGGACATAGGGGCAGAGATTCAGATTGGCAGAGACGGTATGACCTTAGCTCAAATGAAAGAATTAGCAGAAAAGTATGGATTTAAATTTGCTGCATACCAGTATAATCATGAAGAAAAAAACTTAATAGAGTATCTTCCAGCCATTTTGTGTAATGATTCCCACTATGTGGTAGTTGATAAAACTAAGAAGAAAGGAAAATATATTCTGTTTGATCCAGCAAATGGAAAAAGAGTTGTCGATTTTTTAGAATTAAAAAACGGATACAAGGATATTCTTGTATCCGTTATTCCAAGTAGAAATATTAAGAAAATAAAAAAAACCAAATTTAAAATAGAGGTAAAATTCTCTCAATTTATGATTGCAATTATGTTGATGCTTATGTGTCAACTTATTACATTAGCTGTTCCAATGGTTGTGCAAAAAGTAATAGATAGTTTATCTTCTGCCCATATTACAATTCATATATGGAAAATTACACTTTTAGTTCTTCTGATTATGTGTGCCCATTTTGTATTGAGCTTACTAAGACAGAAAATTTTATTGAATATTAACATGAAACTTTTTAAAACAATGATTTCTAATATGATTCATAAAATTTTCCGTTTGGATGTAAGTTTTTTTGAATGGCATTCCGCAGGTGACATAGGGAACCGTTTCAATAGTATAAATCAGTTGAACGACATTCTTACCAATGGATTTATAAACATTATAATCCAAGGGATTACATCCTTGGTATGTTTAGCTGTTATGACCAGTATATCTCCATATTTGACTGCATTTGTTCTAGTTGTTTCTATTATACAGATCGCCATAATGATTTTATTAAATGGTAAAAATCTCATAAAGACGAAAGAGTATATATACTCACAGAGTACAATACAGGGAGAACTGATAGATACTCTGGAGAATATAATGGAAATAAAATGTATGGGGATGGATAATGCAGTTAAATCAAATTTACAAAATTCTTATAGTAAGTTAATAGAAAGATTCAAGGGAAAAACTCGAATTAGTAATTTGATGAATAGTTTTTCCTCAACCTTAAACTTGATTTTCCCTTTAATGATTTACGTGATTGGAAGTTATAGTGTGAAGCAAGGAGGGTTAACGATAGGACAACTTATAGCCTATGCAACCTTAGTGGGATATTTTACAGCACCTTTTACTACCGTTGTATTGTTGTTACCGAGTATCAATAGTATTAAAGAAGTGCTTTTACGTTATAAGGAACTAATGATTTTTAGAGAAAATTATCATACGGGAGTTCTTGTACCTGGAAAATTTGAAAATTTAAAAATAAGTTCGGTTTCATATTGCTACAATAGTGGGCAGGCATACGCATTGAATAATGTTTCTCTTGATCTTAGGCGAGGCGAGAGAATTGCTATTGTTGGTTTATCGGGTAGTGGAAAATCAACCTTGATAAAAGCCATACTGGGTGCCGTGGATATTAATCAAGGATGTATTGAGATAAATAATTATGATATCAGATCAATGTCGAAGGAACAGATTTATAAATGGTTTTCAGTAGTTACTCAAAATCCTATGTGCTTAAATGCAAGTATAAGAAAGAATATTGATATTATAGGTGATGCTCCGGATGAGAAAATATGGAAGGTACTAGACATTGTAGCATTAAAAGAGGAAGTTTTAAGTATGCCGTTGGGATTGGATACACTTGTTGGAGAAGGAGGACAAAATATTTCAGGTGGTCAAAAACAGCGTATTGCCATAGCAAGAGCTCTGCTTAGCGATACGGAGGTAGTTATTTTTGATGAAGCTACCAGTAATCTGGATCAGCTTACAGAAAAGAAAATTTATGATAACCTAAGGTCTACCAATAAAACGCAAATTATCATTACTCATAGACTTTCCTCTATTCGAGATACGGATTATATCTATGTATTGAACAGGGGAAGCATCATTGAACAGGGAACACATTTGGATTTGATGAAGAAAAAGGGATGGTATTTTGAGAGTATTCAATGACAGATAGGAATTAAATTATGATATGAAAAGCCATTGTATGGGGAGGTATTACAGATGAAGAAGAAAGAGATAGTTATTGGGGTGAGCGTACTGATTAGTGCATCACTTCCCATTTCAGTTTATGCTGCTTCAAATGAAAGTATGAGTTCTAGAGGTTTTATAATTGATGAAACTAATGAGTTTGAGGATATCGTTAAGCAAATTTTAGATGTTAAGTCAAAACATCCGGAATGGAGTGAACAGCAGATAAGTGATTTTATGGATCAGATTCATGCTATTAAGAAAGATGGCGTCATAGACATTTGGAACGCACTTACTTCTTCTGAGAAAAAATTAGTGATTCGATATCCGTTTGATGCACTAAAAGTCAATAAAGCAAAGGAAATTGCCACTAAACAAACCGAAAGAAAATTCGGAAAAAATGGTTTGGGTGACAGGAGTGACGCATTTAGACACGGAATATGGAATGCCGAAATGACAGTTTTGATAGGAAGTGAAAAAGCAGAGCTTTTTGCGACAGCACATGAAGATAAAGATACTACTGGAAACGAAAGCGATGGATATACAAAAGATGAGCACAAAAAAATGGATTTACATAACAATGAAATAGGGAGGAAATTAGGTGCAGATAACCTATCTGCACCAGAAGAGAAAATGGCGGAAATCATATATGACGAGATAATGAGAGAAGATTCGCTGTTTGTATGGCTGCATGAATGAAAAAGTTAGAACGTATGAACTGAAATGAAATATATCTCTAAGACAGTCGCAGATATTTTATTGATGTTTAGATATCTGTGACTGTTTTTGAATAGAAATAATAGTCGTTAAAAATGTCTGCTCTGACTAAATTTGAAAGAAGAATCAGAATGAGAACCAAGTACTAATGTATAGCCATGAATTAGATGTGAAATCTGTTAAATGATGGTCAAATGAGAATGAGGGGGCTGTAGAAAAATATTTATCAACATATTATTTGTCGATTTAGTTTAAGTAATGACAATAACAATAATAAAGGGGGACTTGATTTCTCATATCCCCCAGTGTATAATCTAATTAAGAAAGGTAATCAGATGCAAGATCTGATGCCCTCAGTAAAATTTAATTTTTTTCTATGTTAAGACATAGCATCCATCAAACTTTCTCAGGGTTTATCGTGGATGCTATTTCTTATCATGTCGATTATCTATGTAAGTCAGAGCCGCAAAAACTACTAAAAGCAATGTGAGTACTTCCATTGTGTTCATGGGCATCACCCTCCTTTAAAAACTAGAGGGCTGGTCGAAATTGCATCCGCATCTCTTTCTCGATTAGCTATACTCGCTCAGTATAGCATGGAATATCTTGTATCGCAATAAGAAATGGATGTAGTGAGCTCCTTTTCATATTGCTTTTGGTAATCAGATATTTTGTTTGATAATCCTTGTAATGATGCCAACAGCAACATTCCGTTCTTCATCAAT
>NZ_JAQESL010000044.1:0-12061 GCF_027697525.1 Coprococcus sp. AM97-35
TATCTTTTTGTTTGGGAAACACCGGTTTCCCATCTGGATACGGTCCTTCCAGAGACATTTAATATTTCTGCCAACTGCTCCTGTGTAATGCCTTTTTCTTTGCGAAGTTTTTTTAAAAAATTCCCGATTTTTACTTGGTCCACCTCAACTCCTCCTTTCATCATCAAATATAGAATCTGTTATCTGCAAATAACACGACACAAAGCGAGAAATGTCGTATTTTCACTAATAGACACAGTTGTCTATGCGTTTTTCATTTTTTCAATTATACAAACTGGATTTTCTATTTGTGTTGCCATGTCATTACATAATCTTTTTCTCCGGTAGCCTCATCTAAGCCACTATGCTGAATCTCAAATCCTTCTCTCTTATAAAAAGATATTGCCCGTGCGTTCTTTTGGTATACGTTCAAGTGCAACTTATTCCTTTTATCCTTTGCATAATTCAGCAGAATTTTACCTATACCCTGCGATTGCATTTCACCAGAAACAAAAATGCCCTCAACATATTCATCATTTAACCCTATAAAACCCTGTATTTCTGTATCATACTCATACACATAAACCTCTGCTAGTAACAACGCTTCTTTTACTGATTTGAAATTGCTTTTCCAGTATTCGGCGGGGATAAAATTATGTGCCTTTATATTTGTATCCAACCATATATCTGCAACTTTATTTATATCATCCCTTTGAAATTCTCTAATCATAACGGTGACTCTCCATAAACTTGAATTTAAATTATAACGGTCTTTGCAAATACACCATATCTACCAACTGTATTCCACTCTCATAGATTGGGTGGTCATAATTATCTATAAAGAAATTTGATATGATATGCGAACGGACAAAACCACACTTTTCATAAAATGGTATTGTCAGTGGGCTATCGCCTGTTCCCACTTGCAGAATGGCATATTGCTCTCTGTAATTATTAACAATAAACTCAATTAAGGCTCTTGCATAACCTTTCCCTTGATATTCTGGAACTGTCGCAATGTTCTTGATTTCAAGTATGTCATTTTCTTTATCGGTTATGACACACTCACACTTGACCCCATTATCATCAAGTACATACATCTTGCCGTTATCAAGATAACGGTCAACCATATCTTCCTGCTCATCTGCTAATAGGAGCAAATCAAGATATTGTTTTTTATTTTCTTTAACTTCAATAATTTTCATCAATCGCACCTACAAATTCTGATTGAACAAAATCGCTGCGCGATGGCCTGCCAAGGCTGTGGCGCAGTTTTATTTTTATTAAAAAGCAATGGAATTACTTTCCATAATCCGTTATTGTTAAGTTACCACACGAAACAACTGAATTAAGAAAGCTCCACTGCCTATGATAAGAATAACATTTTCCAGTCTCTTCCGCAATCGGAATTATGACGCTAACGCACCTCCGAATAGGTAGATGTAATTATTAACACTACTTATTCTGGAGGTTTTATTATGTATAAAGATACTTTTGAATCCATCCGCAATGAAGCGGAAAAACGTAACCTGCGTGAAAGAACTATTCAACTGTATTGCTCTGATGTCAGTTACTTCCTTCGTTGGATTGGAAAAAATGTTTCTGATCTTACACTTGAAGATGCGGAAAGTTTTCTTACTGCTAAACGTCTGGAAGGTAATGACATTAAGACGTATGATCTGACTTAATCCACAGTCACATCTCTGATTTGTGGATAAATCCACTTTATCTGTTATCATATTTGCGAAAATTATATATTTTGTTATCATTCTGTTATCACAAACGGTTGTCAGGACACTCTCCCGGCAACCGTTTTTCTATGCTGTTCGTTATTCTTTTCCGCCCTTTTATATATTTCCAGGCAACAGAAAAACCCGTAGAACCGAAGTTCTACGGGTATCTTACGTTTGGACACAACGTTATCTTGCGATAACAAATCTATTGTATATGCGCCAATCTCACGACTTCGTCGTTCGTTCGCGGGCATTCGTAAAATGCCCACTTCCAAAGCGATAAAAAAGAGACTTGCAAGCAAGCTTGCAGTCTCTTTTTTTATCGCCTTGATTGGCGCTTTATTCATTGCTTTCGCGTATATTACTCGATGATTGTAGCAACACGTCCTGATCCTACAGTACGTCCACCTTCACGATATCAGACCGGTGTATTGCGGTATACGAATAGTGATTTTTTATGTGATTTGTGTGGAAAAATCCGGATTTTCCGTTGTGTCCGTGTGGTTTTCCGGAATTTTTGTTATCATGGTGTTATCACTGTATTTTTAGTTTTTCTGGCATATTTTTTCTTACATTCGTAATCTCTTTATTTAAATCTTTTATATATTCTTTACACACATCTATATATAATCCTGTTTTATATTCTGGTTTTTCCAAAAACTGTAATTCAATTGGATACTTTGTAATCTCCGTAAGTAACTTTACAAATATACTTTTCAAATTATTTTGACTCTCATCATCATTAAGACATACTTCTGCAACTTCTTCAAAGCCAAATACTAAATAATCTTTATTTTCTCTTTTCTCCAAATGTACATTAATCACTTTGCTTTCCTGATTCATAAATATCCTTCCTATCATAAAATGCATTTTTACCGCCCTCAAAAGTATGCATACTTTCTTGAGTCCAGTTTTTAGTGTCTGTTTCATCATTTATATTTCTAAGTTCATCATAAAAAGGATTACCAATATACGTTTTATATACTCCATTCTCATGAGTTCTTAGTATACTAATATACGGAAGTGTGCCAACTGCAATATTAGCATTATGTGTTGCTATAATTACTGTTTTTCTCCGTTTTGCAAGATCAGTTAAGTGTTTGCTGTTTACACTTCGGACAGTAGAGTGGAAAGTTCTTTAATTCGGTATCTTCTTGCATTATCGTTCGGGTTTTATTTCCACAGATAGGACATAGAACCCATTTTATAGTTTCCATATTTTTCTCAATCCTTACTTCTAAATATTATCCTACTAAATTTATAAAATTTATCGCAACGGTTTTTAAGTTTTTGCTTCTTGATTACTTAACGGCGGAAAAAGAATGTTTTCACATAGGGCTGTTGTTTACATGTTATTTTTTTGTTTTTTTAATTCTATACCCACCAGCACAACAGATAGCATAAACGCTGAAAAATCAGCAACAGGTCCCGCAAGCAATACTCCCATAATTCCGAAACGAAGCGGGAGCAGCAGGGTAAGCGGAATCAACACAAAGGTCTGCCTTGTTAATGCCAACAGAGCACCTTTTAACGATTTTCCTATTGCGGTAAAAAAACTGGAAGAAAGCAACTGCACACCATTTACCAACACCATGAAAAGATAGGTACGCATGAACAAAACAGCAAATTCAAAATACAGCTCGTCCCCATCTCCGAATAGCGAAATGATAGATTGCGGGAAAAATTGAAATGCGATGAAAGCAATTGTGGAAACAACAAGGTTCCATTTTACCGCAAGCAGGTAAGCCTCCCGTACACGATGGTATTGCCTTGCCCCATAGTTGAAGCCGATAATCGGCTGTGTTCCCTGCGAGATTCCTACAACAATCGCAAGGATTATGGCATTTGTTTTCATAACGATTCCGCAAGCAGCTAATGGAATATCTGTTCCATATTTTGTTAATGCGCCGTAATAAGTCAACGAATTGTACTGAATGATTTGAATCACGGTAACTGCAATCTGGTTTGAGCTGCTGCTGATTCCCATGCTGCAAATTTTCATGCTTTCTTTGATGTCCAATAAAAACGACTCTTTTTCAAAATGGATTGTTTGGAAACGCCATAGATAACGGAGTGCGAGTATGAAGGAAAAAATTTGCCCAATAACTGTTGCCCAAGCTGCGCCGGCAATCCCCCAATCGCAAGCAAAAATAAAAATAGGGTCAAGAATGGTATTGATAATAGCTCCCATAACCATGCAAACCATTGAATACTTTGGTTTTCCATCTGCTCGAATCAAATTGCTCATACCATTCGTTACAATAAGAAACGGCATTCCAATCAATGTTATGCTGGCATACTGCTTTGCATATGGAAATACATCTGTCGTTGCCCCAAATGCCTTTAGGAGCAAAGACAGAAAAGTTTCTCCAACCAGCAAATAAATAATTCCGAAAATTCCCATCAGAACAATACCATTTCCCGCTGCTTTGGCGGCAGCTTTCGGCTCTTTGCGTCCAAGACAGAGGGAGACACTGGAAGCACTGCCAATTCCGACCAGTAGTGCAATGGCAAGGCAGATGGTAGAAAACGGGTAGGCAACATTGGTTGCTGCATTTCCCAAATAACCGACCCCTTGACCAATAAAAATCTGATCCACAATATTGTAGATTGAGCCGATAAGAGACGCCACAATACTGGGAACAGCAAAATTTTTCAACAGCTTTGAAATTTTTTCATAGCCTAGGGGATTCTCAGTCATTAAATTCATCCCCCTTTCTTTCTATACGGAGTTCCGCTGTAATATTTTCACCTGCCTGAATCAGCAAATCAATAAAGAGGTTTTTATCAGATTCCCTGAAGCCTTGCAATAAAAGAGCTTCTGTCTTTTCACATACCGTCTGTACCTCATCAATTACAGACAGCGCACGTTCCGTAGGATACAGCTTACACGTCCGCTTATCCTTATCATTTGGGGAACGCATAATCATTCCCTGCTTTTCTAATGCCGCAACTGTCCGTACAATATTGCTCGGATGAACATAAAACATATCCATTAAAGAATCCTGTAAAATGCCAGGCGAACGACAGATTTTAATCAAAAACATATATTGGCTGTTGTTGATTCCAAAGGGGGCAAGCTGTTTATCTAAATAGATTTTGTAAAATCGGTCTGTTACTGAAAGCCATTTTAATAGTTTCATAGATATATTCCTCCTAACCACCAGTATTATAATACAATATGCGTGCGCACGCAATTACTTTTAACATTATATCTGCCACTTTGTCCTCCTAAACACAAATCAATTCTACATCTATAATCTCTACTGCTCTGCTACGAATATTATTCATTTTCCTAACCCATTCCATCTGATCCTGCATCTTCAGTTCTTTTGTCACGCCCCACTGTTCAGCCATCTGCTCCACCAGTATCTCGACTTTTTCTCTTACTTCTTTATCAACCTGATTCAGATGCTCCGTCAGTTTCCCAGTCAATACCAGATACTGATACCTGGCACTTCGATGCTCCTTCAGAAACTGCTTTCGCATTATTCCATATTTCCCATATGTGGATTCTTCCTCATTGATTCCCAGGTCTGGCAGATAATAATCTCCATGCAATGTATAGCTCAGTCCGTTCTTTTCATCATAAATCTGTTTCTTCATATTCTTACAACTCCATTCCTCTGTATTTTGTTTTGTTCTTCTTTATCTGTGCATTGTGTTCTTCACTTCGTTCTCTTGCCCATTGTATGCGGTCACCTATTTTTTTCGGCATTTGCTCTTTCCTCTTTTTCGCTTCAAGTTCCTCCTGTATCCGGATATCGTCCTGTACCAGCCTTTCTACCATATCTTTCCCTAGCATGCGTAAAAGTCGATTATATCTGTCCGCAAGCCCCTGTAGTATTTCTTTCTCACCAGACAATTTCTGATAATCTTTCTGAACTTCTGCCAGTTCCTTTTTTGTTTTTTCATGCTCTTGCTTTTTCTTCTGAAACTTACTTTTCCAACTATCTCTTTCTCTTGTGAGTTCTTTCACCTGTGCAGCCATCGCACCAATTTTGTTTTTCATTTCAATGAATAATGGTTTTATTTTCTTATCCCGGTAAGTTACCGCACGTTCCAATGCTGTAGCTTCCGGCAGAAATGTTTTGATCATTCCATATTCTTTTATTTCCTTACTGACATTATCCATCACAGGTTGTAGGAATTCTCTTCTGTCCTCCAGTTTTTTCAATTCCATTTCTGCTTTCTCCGCACTTTTTTCTGCTGTTTCTTTATCTTTCTGTAACTGATTTTTTTCTTCTTCCAGCAGCTTAATGTCTGCTCTCGCTTCTGCAACCTGAAAAACCAGACCTTCATTCTCCGCTGTCAGATATTCTTTTTTCTGTTCCAGTTCCTGCACTTCTTTTTTGCGTTCTTTTTTCTTGAAATTGTAAACATCCAGATGCTCTTCATGTGTTCCTTTCTGTTCCCATTCAATTCCATGTTGCTTTGCAATTTCTGCTAACACTTCTTTTTCATGGTTTATCCACTGATTCAGTTCTGTGTCGTGCTTATTTCCGCCTTGAAATCCAAGACTTTTTAATGCCTGCTTCAGTGAAACTCTAGTATCCATTCCTTTTCCCTTCCAGTTGGTCACATAAGGAACAAAGTCAATATGCAGATGCGGAGTAGCTTCGTCCTGATGCAGATAGCAGCTAAATACCCGAAGTGTCGGATTCCGCTTCTGGAAGTCTTTCACATATTCGTCCAGTACCTTTACAGCTAGATTTCCTTCTGACGTTCCCACCGCCATATCCTCACGATTTCCTATCTGGAATATCACTTCATGGAACAACTTCTCCTGTTTACCCTGTCGGATTTTTTCATAATAATTTGCAATCTGCCGGTCCTTTCTTTTCCCGACATTGTATCTCTCCACAGCATCGTTAAACAGTTCCTTATAAACTTCTTTCAGATTCTCATTCTTATAACAAATGTTCAGTTGTACTCTGTCTGGATTTACATTTTCTGCTACAAAATCTCGTCTGTTATGAGCCAGTGAGCCGGCTCCGATCATGCCACTGATTGTTCGTTTTATCATATGTTTTCTCACCTCTTCTCTGTTTGAGTGCCAGACATGGCACATAATTTTTATTTACGCCAGTTATGGCGATATTTAAGAAATTTTCGCCGGATACGATATTTAGGAACCTTCTCGAACATTAGTAGTTCGAGAAGTATCGGGGACAAGCCCCTCTTTTGTTACTTTTGTCAAAAGTAACGCAAAAGCACTTTCGACAGCCGTACCGTCCATCAAAAGTCCCCTTGCGCCCTGCCGGGGGCATAACGTCCTTATGGACGTCTGTTCTGCACCGACCGAAGTGGATCATAGATCTGTTTATTCTGGTATCCTCGCCTGCACATATTCCAAATCTCCACAATAAGGCGTTCCCACCAGATACCATTCTCTTGCCAGATTCATCTCCATTCTGGTCTGTACCCATTCATCATCTACCAGCACTTCCAGTCCTTCTCCGCAGTGAAATCCTGTATCAATCCATAGATCTGATGATAATAATCCATATCTTCCATTGCTGCTGTTATATCCTAATCTTCCCTGTTTCATCATTTTCTGCTCCTTTCCAGTCTGTAAACGGAATCTGTAAACGGGTCTCAAAAGATTTTAAAAGTTAACTTTTTAAGTTTTTCCTTAAAGTTCCGTTTACATCGTTTACAATAATCTTTACTCAAACGGTATTTCCAACTGTTCCGGCACTTCCATAAATCCATCTTTATCTTTCTTCACAGAATCTTCCATTCTTTTCCATGAACGCTGTATTCCATATTCCTTTCCGAACCGATGTGTACCATGTGGTTTCCAGCCTACAATTGCATTGTTCATAATATTAGCAATCTCTTTACCTTCCCACTGTTTCATTTCTCCAGTTCGATGTAGCGCTTCATCGAACAGAATTCTAGTACACACATACTCGTCATCGTAGTCATCAAGAAATGCCTGTATGATTCCGGCATTGGTATCTTCCGGCATAAATTCTTTCTGCAGACGCTTTGCCTCTTCTTCAATTTCCTTTGTAAATCCTAAGAACACTTTTCCCTGTCGATACAGTACCATTGCCTCTGCCCAGGCCTGTTCGATATAGGCTTTGCTCTCTGCCTCATTGTCCAGAATATGAACTACTGCTTTCGACATATCTGTCATCACCGGAGCAAATCGTCTGTTTCCGGTTCTGTCCAGAGGAAGGAAATTCAGATCATTTGATGTTCCGCAAAATACACACTGTCTCGGTCTGTCTTCCGGGTGAACTTCATAAGGCACTTTATAAGTTTCTTTCTGTCTGCTTAGAAACGATTTTATCTGTTCAATATTCTTTGCTGTGATAGTTGCCTTCATTTCTCCCATTTCGATAATCCAGTGGTTCTGCAGTTTTCTATAAATATTTTCATCGTCCAGATGATCCAGATTGTCACTGAACCATTCTTCTTTTATCGCCAGATATTTGAAAAACGTAGACTTTCCGGCTCCTTGACTTCCAACCAGACACAGCATAATGTCATATTTAATTCCCGGTTCATAAATTCTTGAAATTGCTGCCAGCATGTGCATTTTCATTACTCCGATTGTATATTTGCTCTTTTCTGCTCCCAGAAAATGCGGAAGCATATTTTCTATTCTTGGAACCCCGTCCCAGACCAGACTCTCCAGATAATCTCTAATTGGGTGATATTTATTTTCATTGGAAACAATATCTACTCCTGCTTTGATCACACGCTCACTTGTCAGTTCATAATTTTCTTCCAGATACATTTTCAGATTATTTTCATCAGTATCTGTAACCGTAGGACTGTTATTCCTCCGTTCCCAGGGCACCTCTTTCACAATGTCCATTCTTCCGGAAAGCTCATTTCGTTTAATCGCTTTTTTCAACACTGGATCTTTTTGTAATACGGTTACACAATTTCTGATTGTCTGCTTTGTTCTTCCTTTATCGGTGTGCTCCAACATATTATTGACATCTTCTGTTGTAAGCATCTCATCGTTCACAATATCTTCTAATTCCATCAAGGACTTTTCGCTGATATTCGTTAATTCTTTCTTCAATTTTTTCAACCTCCCTTCTCTTCATCTTGATAAACTCTACAATTTCTTCTCCTGTTCCAAACATCAGCACGTCCAGATAGTCATTTATCTTTCTTTCATTTGCCAATGCCTCTGTAAATAATTCGTGCCACTCTTCATCCGGTTCTGGTCTGTAAAACTCTTTCCAGAACTGAATCCATTTCAGATATCTGATTAACACGTCTGTTGCATGTCTCAACCACTGCTCTAATTTTTCTCTAATCATCACTACTTTAGATTGCTTTTGCTTTAAGGGCGCCCTGTTTCGGGGCGTCCTTTCGTATTTGCTTCTGTTTCCGACCTTAATATCCAGTCCAAAATCTTCTACCAGCTTTTTTGCGGCTTCATACTGTAATAATCCAAATAACCTTGCTGTAAAATCTATCGCATCACCGCCCACTCCACATGCAAAGCAATGATACATTTTATCTGCCTTCATACTTGGGTGTCGGTCTTTATGAAACGGACAACACGCCATTCCATTTCTTTTTACTTTAATCCCGTAATGCTCCGCAGCCTGCCTGGCTGTCACACATTCTTTTACCTGTTCAAATAATGTCACTTCTACCTCCTGCCCCTCCAGGCAAGTCTCTGATGAACAGATATTCGGGAATTGTTGTATCTTTCAATTCGTGGTATACTGAATCTGCCAAGATGATATATCAGTGAATCTGATTATCAGAGAACTTGCTCAGATATTTTGTCTGGGCTTTTTCTTTTTGTCTGTCAGTAGCCATAGCTCCACTCCTTACACAAATCTCCTTGTAGGAATAATGATGATTTCAAATTTGCTTCCATCCTCTAATTCAAGAAGAATCACATAATCTGAATCCTGATCCGGTAAAATGGAACTTATCTTCAACTTCTTACTGTAATTAATTGCATCAAATATTTTTCCGACTACTTTCTTTGTTTTCATTTGCTTTTTCCTCCGTATTAACGTTTATTGTCCAGCATCTCAGCTACTTTTTTCTGCTGTGACGGGTACAGATGTCCATAAGTGTTCAATGTCATCTGAATATCCTTGTGCCCCAGTCTTTCCTTGATAATCAGTGGTTCTACGCCCTGGTAGATCAGATATGCCACATGACTGTGCCGGATGTCATGCACTCTGATTGATTTTACACCAGTCAATGCTTCATATTTCTTGAGTCGTTTCTGCAGTGTTCTTGCTACAATCGGAAACAACCGCTGATCTTCCGGAAATCCATAATGCTTCTTCGAATACTCCTGTACCTCTTCCTTAAGAAAATTGGGAATATCAATGGTACGTACAGAATTTTCTGTTTTTGGAGTATCAATCACATCTCTTTTCCTAATCCGATTATAAGTTTTATTGATATGCAGGAGATTTCCGCTCATATCAAAGTCCGAAAGACTCAATGCCAGAAGTTCTCCTTCCCTGATTCCTGTCCAGAAAAGAATTTCAAATATCAGATAATCTTCACTCCCCGGCTCAATCCCGGCAATAAATCTGTCGTATTCTGCCTTCGTCCAGAATTCCAGCTTATTTGCATCCGATTTTCCCATCTTTTTTACTTTCTTACATGGATTTTCCTTCAGATTGTAAATTTTCTGTGCATGATTAAACAATGCATTCAACTGGTTCTGTATCATGCGTTCATAAGTCTTGCTGTAATCTTTTTCTTGAATGGTATTCTGCCACTGGATTACATCAGCCGGTGTAATCTCATTCATTTTTCTTGTTCCAAAATATGGAACAATATGCTTCTCCATCATGTGCTGCTTATTTCGGATTGAATTTTCTTTGAGTTCTTTTCTCTTATCTTCAAAATAAACTTCAATGAAACTTCCCATCTCCATTTTCATATCCGCTGCAGTCTTTCTCATGAATTCCTTTTCATAATTCAATGCTTCTCTCTTTGTCTTGAACCCTCTTTTCAGCTTCTGCGTTTTCTTTCCTGTCCAGTCAATATAACGGAAACTCACATACCAGGTTCCCTGTGTTTTGTCCTTGTAAGCTGACATCTTAACTCCTCCTTCATACTGCTCTCTGAGAGCATCCATAAAATTTTGTTTCCCAGTAGGGACGTGGAATCTTTCCACGAACTGCTACATATCCTTCCTTTGCCAGTTCATCATTGAGCTGCTTCAGAATAGAATATGCTTTACTGCGTTTCACACCTAATTCTTCCATGACATCATCAACATTCATCATATAATTAGTTCTCATAGCGTCCTCCTTTCCAGTCACTTTTGTGCTAGAATAGAAGCACAAATATTATTAAGGAGGCAGCATGTTATGGTAGGTAAAAAAATCCGGGCATACCGGGAATTCAGAGGATACAGTCAGATACAGTTAGCCGAGCTGTCCGGCATTAACGTAGGTACGATCAGAAAATATGAACTTGGAATCCGAAATCCAAAACCGGATCAGTTAGAAAAGATAGCAACTGCGCTGGGATTAAATGTAAGTGTTTTTCTGGATTTTAATATTGAAACAGTCGGAGATGTACTCTCTCTGTTGTTTTCTATTGATAATTCAGTGAACCTCTCACTTGCCGAGACACCTGAGCAGAAGATTTCACTGACTTTTGATAATCCTACAATGCAGGACTTTTTCAGGAAATGGTGTCAATTTAAAAGTGTCTATGAAAAGGAAAAAGCTGAAATATTAGCTATTGAAGATGAAGATAAAAGACAGGAAGAACTGGATAAGCTCAACGCTACCCAGGAAGAATGGAAACTGCGTGCTATGGGAACTACGATAGGTTGCCATACTATCGTTAAGAAGGGCACTGAAGGCAATGACATCAAGACATATGATCTGACTTAATTTTGTGCATAAGAAAAAGAGCTCACGAAGAGCTCTTTATTTTTGGTGGTCTGGGGGAATTGCTTATTATTCCATGCTACCATTACACCATATCGCCGCAAATACCCAGACCTACTAATAAGATTTCTTTTTTCATAATATCAATTCCTTTCTTGTAAATGCACTTTTCGATGTCATATACTATTCCCGAAATCATAGAACTCAAAAGAATTCCTAATATGGTGGCGATATCTGGAATCGAACCAGAACCTATTGCTAACTTAATTATAGTGGTAGTGTAGCATTGATTTCAAATTTGTCAATCAACTTTCAAAATTTTGTTATCATTCTGTTATCACAAACGGTTGTCAGGACTCTCTCCCGGCAACCGTTTTTCTTTATCATTCGTTATTCTTTTCCGACTTATTTAACTTTTTTAAGCAACAGAAAAACCCCAGAAACACAAGGTTTCTGGGGTATCTTACGTTTGGACACAACGTTATCTTGCGA
>NZ_JAQESL010000045.1:0-6922 GCF_027697525.1 Coprococcus sp. AM97-35
GTTGAATTTACAGCGTTTCTCTTTTTTTCGCAACAAAACGGGAGAGCAAAATCCCCATACTCTCCCATCTTTCAGCTCATCCATTCTTATTCTTCAACAGCCCACTTCTCAATCTGTTTCATAAATTTCTCATCTTCTGAAATAACTTTTACCAGCTTCTTATAATCAATTGCCATAAGTCCCAGTAGTCCAAATCGGGTTAATCTTTCTTTGTTTATTGCAAAATTCATAACTCTTCGTTGACACATGTAAGCGATTCGACTACCTGTGTATGCCGTAATCCAAGCTGTATCCTTATCAACTCTGAGTTTCATCAAATTCTTTATACGATTCTGTGGGGTTTTCCATTGCTTCCAGATACACATACGCAGCCTATAACAAATTCTTGCATCTAGTTCTTTACTACAGCTTCCTTCAGATTCCACCTCACAATGGACACCCTGTTCGGCTATATACTTCCTTGTTACCTAGGCGTATTCGGGACTTTCACCCGTTAGAGCGCGCCCATGGTGCGCAAACTACAAAAAGGATGTGCCTTGGCACATCCTTAGATAACTTATTCTATATTCTGCTTACCGAATCAGCTGTTCCAGTTCACTCTTTTCCTGAACTCCTAAAGTTCTCTCTGCGACCTTTCCATCTTTGAATACGAGAAATGTCGGAATTGACATTACCTTATATTCTCTGGCAAGCGCCATCTGCTCATCCACATTCACCTTACCTACCTTTACATCTGTAAGCTCCTGTGCGAGTTCGTCAACAACCGGTCCCATTGTCTGGCATGGTCCACACCATGTTGCCCAGAAATCTACCAGTACTGGTTCTTTTGCATTTAATACTTCTTCTTCAAAATTCTCTGTTGTTAAATTGATTACTGACATGATAGACATCCTCCTGTTTCATTATCTTTTTCTTCTTTAATGGCAGTAAGCCGTTCCTCTACTTTCTGGATCGTGATTCTTTCCAGATAATCATTACAGCTCCTGTTCATCCCTGTTACAAGTTCGTCCATAACTACAGACATCCCACTTGCAACCAAACACTTTTTATCCGGGTTTCCTGAACGCCAGGATGCTTTTACAAGCGTATTCTCCAGTGCATCACTGATCTGCCTCAGCGTAATATCCGAATTTGCTTTTGCGATCCGGTAACCGCCTCCCATGCCTTCTCTTGTCTCGATCAGACCGGCTTTTTTTAGTTTTCCCATCACTTTGCGTATACATACAGGATTTGTACATACATTATCTGCGAGTTCTTCACTTGCGATAGTAGCATTGCTGCGATCCAGAAATACAAGTGCATGAACCGCTATTGCAAATTCACTTGTCACGCTTCTCCCCTCATTTCTTATATGTTGAACTGTAATTTTTTTAATTACAGTTTATACTGTAAGAATATCACATACAGTTTGCCATGTCAACCTCTTTGCCTGGATTTTGTTATGATTTTTTATCTCTGTTGACATTTGCGAGAAAATATGATAGTTTTTTGTGAAAATTTTGTTTATTTATGAGGATTATCTGCTATGAATAAATTATTACATAACAATACACTTTTTACACTCACACTACTTGGCATCGCGACCGCACTTGCCTTTCTTTTTTTCTCATTCGTTTCTGAAAATACTGCAAACATCGCATTACTTTATATTATTGCCCAAATCTTGATTGCACGATATACGAACGGATACCTGCACGGGCTCTTTTCTTCTGTTTTCTCCGTAATCTGTATCAATTTCTTCTTTACCTATCCGTTTTTCCGACTGAATTTCACATTGAGCGGCTATCCGGTCACATTTATCGGAATGTTGATCATTATATTGCTCACCACAGCAACCACTTCCTCTCTTCTGTCTGATGGTTCCATCTTATCAGTGTAACAAGACTCCGGAGCTTACCGTCACTGATCATCCAGACCACGTAACCTTCTGTGTCAAAGATTTCGGACATGGTCTGAACCCGGACGTTATTCCGGATATTTTCAGTGGCATCTGCCACAATACTGGTTCCGTTGACTCCCACAAGGGTATGGGAATCGGCTTATCAATCTGCAAAACGATCATTGACGCACACAATGGTTATATCGAAGCCAAAAACCACACCAATGGTGCTTTATTTCTGTTTACATTACCAAAAGAAGAGGATGAAAACATTCCATGCAGCCAAAAGTAAATATCCTTTTTATAGAAGACGAACGAAATATCCTTACTTTTGTTAGAAAGCTGTTATATGGGCACAATTATAAAGTAACAACCGCCATAACCGGTACTGAAGGTCTTCAGCTGATAAATTCTATCTGTCCAGATCTCATTCTCCTTGATCTTGGGCTCCCGGATATGGATGGTCAGACAATCATCCGGCAAGTTCGTGAATGGTCCGACTGTCCAATCATCGTCATCTCTGCCCGTACAAATGAACATGAAAAGGTAAAAGCTCTCGATCTTGGCGCGGATGATTATATCACCAAACCATTCGGTTCCGCCGAACTCCTTGCACGTATCCGCACCTCACTCAGACACAGTACCCGGATGAATACCTCTTCAGATCAACTCTTCCACCCTTACAAATGTGGTGAGTTAATACTCGATTTTGAAAAACGTACCCTGACTATCAGTGGAAATATCGTTCATTTGACTCCAATCTCTTTTCAAATTACATATTTTCTTATAAAATGACTTTATCAAAAGAAATACAAAGAACTGGAGTGAGAGAGACATGAATATTGGAATGTTACTTTTGGTTATAATTGGAGGCTTTGCAGGTCTTTTTTCTACACTTTATATTTGTATCAGTCTTCCATTCACCATTATATGGAAGATTTATCGCCGGGTTGCAAAAGGCATCCCGATTATGAAATAGCTGTTTCGTTTAACATCCTAATTCCAAATATTTCTCCTGCTGATAAGGTTTCTTTATATAGTATTACACCAATCAAGGTAGCTGCAACTGGCTCAACTGATGCCAAAATAGAAGCTTTTCCATTATCTAAATTTTTAAGACCGGCAGTATACAGGCAAAATGCAAGCACTGTACTTAAAAAACCAAATAATAATGACCATCCTATCATATTTATGCTTGCGCAGCTTACTTTGATCACTTTTTCAAAATTGCATAAAGGAATCACACCGATTGCTGCAACAAAAAAAGTATAGAACGAAATTGTAAAACTATCATATCCTTTTTTTTAATGCAAAGCGACCAAAAATTGAATACAATGCATATCCAAATCCAGCACCAATACCTATTAAAATTCCTTTTCCACTAAGTGCCTGTGAACTTCCAATAATTCCTGTAACAAACACGCAACCGACAAAAGTCAGTACCAAAGCAATTGATTTTCTTACTGTAAATTTTTCATGAAATAATAAATACGAAAGAACCATAACGAAAGCCGGTGCCGTATAAAGAAGTACCGCTGCTACAGAGAGTGATGTCATCGTAATCGCTCTGAAATAACAATAATTAAAAAATACAATACTTAATAATCCAGTTCCCAGAAAACACCACAAATCCCTGAGTTTTATCCTTAATAAGCTTCTGTTATAAAACAGCAAAAAGAGAAACAATATGCACATCGTGGTAATTGCTCTTATAGCAACAATATCCAGCGATCCTAATCCACATTCTTTAAACTTGCGGACAAAAATTCCCATGCTTCCCCAAAGTATCCCTGCCAGGATTACCATTCCTGATGCAAGTTTTTTCATGATCCTGCCTCCTTATATCCAAAAAGGATGATAACGCAACAAGTATTGTTGCGCAATCACCCTCGAAATACTATTTTTACTATAATACAAATATGCAGGACTGTCCAGTGTAAATCAGACTAACTCTTTTACTATATCTAAAAATTTTTGATGGATCCTGATATCTTCATCCAGTTCCGGATGAAACGCAAATGCAAGCTGATTGCCATATTTTACACCAACCGTTTTTCCTTCAACAACCGCAAGAACTTCCACATCCTTTTCAGCAGACTCTATATATGGTGCCCGGATAAATGTCATTGGTACAATTCCAATTCCTTTTACCTCAGCTTCCGCATGAAAACTTCCAAGCTGTCTTCCATATGCGTTTCTCTTTACGCAAACCGGTAAAGTCCCAAAATGTTTTAGTTCATCATTTTCCAGTTTTTCAGCAAGAAGAATCATTCCCGCACAGGTTGCCAGTACCGGCATTCCATTCTCAATTTTTTCTTTCAGGATCTCGTACATTCCAAGTTCTCTTAAAAGTTTTCCCTGAACCGTACTTTCTCCTCCTGGAAGAACCAGTCCGTCAAAATCCTGTTCCAAATCTTCTGCCTTTCTAAGCTCTACACAGTCAGCTCCAAGTTTTTCAAGCATTTTTTCATGCTCAATAAAAGCTCCCTGCAATGCCAATACGCCTATTTTCATTATTTTCCTCTTTCTGCCATCAAAAGTTCAATTTCCTGCTCGTTAATTCCTACCATGGCTTCTCCGAGGTCTTTTGAAAGCTCTGCAATCAGTTTTGCATCTGTATAATTTGTCACCGCCTGTACAATTGCGGATGCTCTTTTTTCCGGATTTCCAGACTTGAAAATACCAGATCCAACAAATACACCTTCTGCTCCAAGCTGCATCATAAGTGCTGCATCTGCCGGTGTAGCTACACCTCCTGCCGCAAAATTTACCACCGGAAGTTTTCCATTTTCATGTACATATGCTACCAGTTCATATGGAACCTGAAGCTGTTTGGCCGCCTCAAAAAGTTCATCTTCCCTCATACTTGTAAGCTTTGCAATCTCGCTGTTCATCATTCTCATGTGACGGACTGCCTGTACAATATCGCCGGTTCCAGGTTCTCCTTTTGTACGGATCATTGCCGCACCTTCATTAATCCTCCGAAGTGCTTCTCCAAGATCTCTTGCTCCACATACGAATGGCACTTTGAATTCCCTCTTGTTAATATGGTAAACATCATCCGCCGGCGATAGCACTTCACTCTCATCAATGTAATCAATTTCAATCGCTTCCAGAATCTGAGCTTCCACAAAATGTCCAATACGGCACTTAGCCATAACCGGAATGGATACCGCTTCCTGAATTCCCTGGATCATTTTTGGATCACTCATACGTGACACACCGCCTGCGGCACGAATATCTGCCGGAATCCGTTCCAAAGCCATAACAGCACAAGCTCCTGCAGCTTCTGCGATCTTAGCCTGCTCCGGTGTCGTTACATCCATAATAACTCCGCCCTTTAACATCTGTGCCAGTTCTTTATTTAACTTATATCTTCCGTTTTCGCTCATTTTAATTTACCTCCAACTGTTTACGAATCTGATAGCATCGATTATAATATCTTTGTGACCATTTTAAAATTATCAAAATAAATATATTCAATAAGGTCAGATTCACAGGAGAATACATAATGTTGACATATACTTTCACAAATATAGGGTCAGATTCCCTTTATCAACACTTATATAAATGTATCAAAAATGACATTTTACAGGGAAAACTTGGTACTGGCGAGCGTCTCCCTTCCAAACGTCCATTTGCGAAAAATCTGGGTATCAGCGTCATTACCGTTGAAAATGCATATGAACAGCTAATTGCTGAAGGATATATCTATTCCATTCCGAAGAAAGGTTTTTATATATCCGATTTAAAAAGAGAACCTCTCTTCTCCCATACATCAAAAAATAAAAATATTATTTTGTCAAAACCAGCTTCCGCTTATATTGCAGATTTTTCCAACAACCAAACAGACAGCCAGATTTTTCCTTTTACTATATGGGCAAAAACCATGCGTGAAATTTTAAATGAAAATCAGGAACAGCTTATGATAAATCCGCCCTGTGGAGGTATTTTAGAACTGCGTACAAGTATCGCCAGCTATCTTCAGGAATTTCGCGGAATGCATGTAAGACCAGAACAAATCATTATCGGTGCCGGGACGGAATATCTCTACAGTCTTCTCATACAACTTCTTGGAAAGGATCTTACTTATGGGCTGGAGAATCCCGGATATCCTAAAACGGCGAAAATCTATGAAAGTTTTCATGTTCCATACCACTATATTGATATTGATAAAGAAGGCATTTCTGCATCTTCACTGGAAGATCAGAATATCTCTGTCATTCATATTTCACCGTCTCATCACTTTCCCACCGGAATTGTAATGCCGATCAGCAGACGATATGAACTACTCGGATGGGCTGCCAGGAAAACAGACCGATATATTATAGAAGACGATTATGACAGTGAACTTCGTTTATCTGGAAAACCTGTTCCTACGCTGCAAAGTATTGATGTTTCCGATCACGTAATTTATATCAATACCTTTACAAAAACACTGTCTTCTACTGTCCGAATCAGTTATATGATCCTTCCTGAGACACTTGCAGAAAAATATTATGAAACTCTTTCCTTTTATTCCTGCACGGTTTCAAATTT
The DNA here is from genome assembly GCF_027697525.1 of Coprococcus sp. AM97-35. Classification (NCBI taxonomy): domain Bacteria; kingdom Bacillati; phylum Bacillota; class Clostridia; order Lachnospirales; family Lachnospiraceae; genus Coprococcus; species Coprococcus sp. AM97-35. Next base: position 6,419 of record NZ_JAQESL010000045.1, read on the forward strand.
TGAACAATATGCTCTGGCTAAATTCATGGCGAATGGCAGCTTTGAAAAACACATAAATCGTCTTCGAAACTACTATCAGACAAAGCGGGATTCTATTTTATCTACTTTTAAAAACAGTTCTCTGGACAAATATATTACGATCACAGAAGAGGAGTCCGGTGTCCATTTTCTAATGCATATCAATACACCTAAGACCGAAGAACAGCTTCTGCTGGCAGCGCGCTCCAAAGGAATTAAACTTGCTCCTCTATCCGCCTACTATAACGGTTTTGCTGACTCTTCTGTTCTAAATACTTATGTAATGAATTACTCTTCTATCAACCTGAATAATCTTGACCAGATTGCTGAATCTCTATACCAGATTGTTAAATAATGAAATCAACAATCCCTCTGTAAACGTAACGTTCTACAAAGGGATTGAATTCATGAGATTACTGATTTTTCGCAAACAAAAAACTGTAAGCAACCGCTTACAGTTCTCAACTCCCCGAGTTGGGTTCGAAC
>NZ_JAQESL010000046.1:0-6741 GCF_027697525.1 Coprococcus sp. AM97-35
GGTGTTTCCCAAACAAAAAGATATTAAGAAACAGCCCATGTTTACCTGCTTGCAAACAAAAGAATATTGCTACTAGACTAAGAGATACTACATAAGTGTGTTGGTATCTCTTTTTTGTTGCCGTGAAACAGCAGACTATTTCATTTCTGCTTGATTACCTTAAAACTTATTAGTCTATGGTTTGTCAAGGGCTTGTTGCGTGAGAAATGCTGAATATCACCCTTTACAAAACATAGGCTGATAAGTAACTTTTCAAAAGCAGAAAAGAAATGGCAATGCTTATAACAATATGATATAATGCAGATGAAGACAAACAAGAATTTACAGAACTACAAAGAAAGGATACATATTATGGAAGGAAGATTAATAGCATTTGTTATTTGGGTAATAATCGGCGTATTATTTATTGTAATGGGCATTTATGATTTTAATTCCAAGAAAGCAAAACCTTTCGGTTTTTGGGCAAATGCTGAGGTAGCGCCCATAGAAGATGTGAAAGGCTATAATCGTGCTTTGGGCATATTGTGGTGCGTGTATGGTGTTTTGTTTACGTTAATTGGATTGCCTTTATTAGATGGGCAGAATTCGGGTTTGATTATTATACCTATATTGGGTGCAATGCTTATTAGTATTGCGGCTATGGTAGCGTATGTAGTAGGTATTGAACCCAAATACCGCAAAAAGAAATAAATGGAAACTTCAAGTTTGGAGAATTGAGAAAATCGGAATTTTTAGAACAAAATATTTTATAAGATTAATGAGATTTTAAAAAGGAGGATTGGACATGAAAATTTTGAAAAGTATTCTTAATTATATTCCATTAGCCACGTTTATCATATTTGTGGTTACTGATGGTATTTTTTCTCTAACATCAGCATTAATTTTTGTTATTTCAACGATTGGTCCATTAATTAATTGGAAAAGGGAAAAAACAGAGATGAAGAATTGAGAAAATTCCAGTTTGTATGGGGCGATAAAATCAGAATTTGAGAGAGGATTGAATATGAATAAGGAATGGTCTGAACTTAATAAAACAATGCAGGCACAAATAAAAAAGAAAGATACTTATAAGAGGGGTATTGATACTTTACTTACTTTACGAAGTCAGTTAATACAAACCTTAGTATCTTTCAAAGAAGAATTATGCAGAGAAGATTTTAACTCAATCCCCTTCATAAACGCTGATGGTTATCATAGTAAGACGATTGCTTATTCTATTTGGCATATTTTCCGCATTGAAGATATAGTTGTGCATACAGTGATAAATGAAGATGAACAAGTATTTTTTGCAGGCAATTATCAAGAGCGTATCAATTCACCTATCATTACAACAGGAAATGAACTCATGAAACAGCAGATTGCAGACTTTTCAAAACAGCTTAATCTGGAAGAATTATATTTATATATTTTCGAAGTATGGGAAAGCACTGAGAAAATGCTTGAACGGTTATCTTATGATGAATTGAAAAGAAAAATACCGAAAGAAAGAAAAGGATACTTAGAATCGTTGAATGTAGTAAACGACAATGAAAAAGCAATTTGGCTGATTGATTATTGGTGTAATAAAGATATTTGTGGACTAATTCAAATGCCGTTTTCAAGACATTGGATTATGCACACAGAAGCCTGTTTGCGTATAAAGAACAAGATACATTCATAGGCAAAAATTTCAGTTTGTAGAACTAAGGAAATTGGAATTTAAGGAGGAATAAAGTATGGTTAGTGATTTTATAAGAGCAGCATTTCCATGGATTTTAATGGGTTTATTTGTAGCAATCAGTTGTTCCCTTATGAGTAAAAAAGAGAAATAAATTCCTGTTTGTATTTATAAAAGAGAAAAAATGAGAAAAGTAGTTTTATTTATTGCCATGAGCCTTGACGGATATATTGCGGACGGTAATGGTGGAGTAGCTTGGCTAAATGGTCATGGAAATGACAATGAAAACATCGACACTTATACAGAATTTACCAAAGATATAGATACTGTCTTAATGGGGTGGAATACTTCTCATCAGGTTGTTACTGAACTTTCTCCGCAAGAATGGGTATATAATAAATTTACAACTTATGTATTAACACATAAAGAGTGCAATTCTTCCCAACAAATTCATTTTACAAGTGAAAATCCTGTTTTATTATTGGAACGGCTAAAACAAGAAGCAGGAAAGGATATTTGGATTTGTGGCGGAGCAAATCTTGTTCAGCAGTTGGTAAGCAAAAATATGATTGATAAATATTACATTTCTGTTATTCCTACTCTGTTAGGAAATGGGGTTCGTCTTTTGGGCAACATAGACAGGGAAATAAAGTTAAGGCTTTGTAAAACACAGACTTATAACGGAATAACCGATTTGATTTATATGCGTAGATAACTAGAGAGAAACAGAAAAGCTGTTAAACCGACGGAGCGATCCGACCACGTTGGCGGGAAAATCCTTAAGATTTTTCCGCCATGCTTGCAAGGGGGCGGTTCGCTTCGGCGGTTCGGCGAGCTTGCGAGCCGTTCAAAGCCCCCGTTATCTAACAAGGGGGGCACAAAAAACAAGAAACAATATACACTACTAAGCGGAAAACGCTGTATTTACAAGGTAAAATCGCTTTTAATAGGGTGTTAACTAAAAAGCACTCATTTAATACATAAAAATTGAATAAGACATAGGAAAGACAGTTGATTTCAAACGAGAAATTGATTGTCTTTTCTTTTGCGGAAATTTAAGTATAGGCAATTATCAAATATGGTAGTTGCCTTTTTTGATTGGAGGAATTGAAGAATGAATGATAAAAACTTTATAGAAGAATTAAGACAAAAGCGTGAAGAATATGGAGTAACACAAAGAAAACTTGCTGTTGCCTGTGGTATCAGTCGTACATATTTTAACCAGATAGAGAATGGGACTGTTGTTCCCTCTGCTGAACTAAAACAAACGATAGAAAAACAGATTGAGCGTTTCAATCCGCAAGAACCACTATTTCTGTTGATTGATTACTTCCGTGTCCGCTTTCCTACGACAGACGCATTAAAGATTATTCGTGAAGTATTACAACTAAAAGCCGATTATATGCTTTATGAAGATTTTGGAAAATACGGATATGAAAGCAAATATGTTTTAGGCGACATCAACATCATGTGTTCCATGCAAGAGCATTTAGGTGTTTTATTAGAACTAAAAGGCAGAGGGTGTCGGCAAATGGAAAGTTATCTATTGGCACAGGAACGCTCATGGTATGACTTTATGCTGGATTGTTTAACGGCAGGTGGTAAGATGAAACGACTTGACTTGGCAATCAATGATAAAGCAGGAATATTAGATATTCCAAAGTTAAAGGAAAAATACAAGGCTGGCGAATGTATCTCCTACTTTCGTATGCAGAAAGATTACAGCGGTACGGAAAAATGTGGTAGCGATTTACCAAAGAATACAGGAGAAACCTTATATCTCGGTTCAACCAGTAGTGAGTTATATATGTGTGCCTATCAGAAAAATTACGAGCAGTATGTCAAAAATGGCATAGAAGTTGAAGATACAGAAATCAAGAACCGTTTTGAAATACGCATGAAGAATGAACGAGCCTATTATGCGGTTGTAGATTTACTGACCTATCGGGACGCTGAACGCACCGCTTTTTCTATCATCAATCATTATGTCCGCTTTGTTGATAGAGAAGATGATAAACCGAAAAGTCAATGGAAAACAAATGATGATTGGGCATGGTTTATAGGGGAAAATAGAGAGCCGATACGATTAACGACTAAACCAGAACCTTATACTTTACAAAAGGCATTACATTGGTTACAAAGACAGGTTGCACCAACCATAAAAATGGTACAAGCATTAGACAGAGAAAATCATACAACGATACTGAAAGATATGATTGAGCAGGCAGAACTCAAAGATAAGCATAAACACTTATTACAATTAGAAAAATCAACCATAGAAGAACGCATAGATACCGCTGTCCCACAAGAGAATGACGGTATTTTTTAATTTCTTCAAAATATCTGCAACAAAACATCAACTTGTGTACAGATATGGTACGAGAAAAGGAAATCTAACTTTTTTTGAAAATAGGTCATCAAATCAAGGTTTCCATTCCCTATATGGAGTGAAAGAAGAAAAGTTTTGAAAAAATGTCGGAAATTCAAGATGAGTGGACAGTGTTATGTGAAAGAAGACAAAGTATCTTCAATTTGTATTCAAACAGGTATTAGCAGTTGAGTGTTGATGTGAAAAGAAGAAAATATTTTCATTCTCAACTTAACATTTGGTAGTTGTCGTTCCCTATATGGAGCAAACAAAATCTTTCATTTCATAGTTGGCAGTAACGGTATTGCATAGGTAGTTAGGGTGTGAAAAGAAATCTTTTCATCATCAACTTAGCAGAATGACAATTTCTTTCCCTATATGGTACAAGAAAAGAAAAAAGTTTTGAATATTGGTTACGCTTTTACTCTTTTCCAACGCGATATATAGGAAAGATGATTTTCTTCTTTCAATCGCTCTTTGACAACTGAATAAAGCAATTCAATACCTTTGACAGACAGCGAGCCGTTGAAACAGATACGCCATGACCTTTCTCCTGCAAAAGTGAGCGACAACCTATCTGTGTTCTTGTAAAAGATTTGTCCTCTTTTATCGCCATGACCTGTGCTGTCAGATAATGATACTCCCGTACAGCCACAGCTTGAGCGTTAAAAGCGTCGCACGCAATGGGTACGGCTACATAAGAACTATGCAGAGGTGGAAGTCCTGTGGGCTATGACAAAAGCCGTTGAATTGCTTAGAAAGATTTTACAGAAAGGGGGTATGTGTTATTGATAATGCTGTAAAAACAATTCAAAAGAAAAATAACAAGTGTGGCATTGGCAACAGAGGAAAGACAAAGATTGTTGTAAAAGAGCATTTCTCCGAAAAGGGAAAGACAATGGAAGAACTTCTAACTGATGTCATGTTGGAAAAAGCAAAGCAGACAATCGCATAAAATCGGTGCAGTTGTAAGAAATAGATTGAATGACAAAAAGTACCCGTGTTATACTTTACTTGCAAGCAGGTATTGTAAACACGGGTTAGTTATAAAGGAGGATAACTGACAATGAAACAACAGATTTACAATACTGCACTTTATCTTAGGTTAAGCCGAGATGATGAATTACAGGGCGAAAGTTCCAGCATTACCACACAAAGAAGTATGTTGCGTCTATATGCAAAAGAACATCATTTGAATGTGATTGATGAATATATTGATGACGGCTGGTCGGGAACAAATTTTGACAGACCGAGTTTTCAAAGAATGATTGAGGATATAGAGGCAGGAAAAATCAACTGTGTTGTAACAAAAGACTTATCACGACTTGGTAGAAATTATATTATGACAGGACAATATACAGAATTGTATTTTCCCAGCCATAATGTCCGTTACATAGCGATTGACGACGGTGTGGACAGCGAAAAAGGCGAAAGTGAGATTGCACCATTTAAGAACATCATCAATGAATGGGTGGCAAGAGATACGAGCCGTAAAGTGAAATCAGCCTTTAAGACGAAATTTGCAGAGGGTGCGTATTATGGGGCTTATGCTCCGTTAGGATATAAGAAACACCCCGACATCAAAGGGAAACTGTTGGTTGATGAGGAAACAAAATGGATTGTTGAAAAAATCTTCTCTCTAGCCTATCAAGGTTACGGTAGTGCCAAAATCACAAAAATACTGCGAGAAGAAAAAGTCCCGACAGCGTCTTGGTTGAATTTTACAAGGTACGGTACTTTTGCTCATATCTTTGAGGGAAAGCCCGAAAGCAAGCGTTATGAGTGGACGATTGCTCATGTAAAGGCGATATTGAAAAGTGAAGTCTATATCGGAAACAGCGTTCATAATCGACAATCAACCGTTTCTTTCAAAAGCAAGAAGAAAGTACGAAAGCCCGAAAGCGAATGGTTTCGAGTAGAAAACACGCACGAACCGATTATTGACAAGGAAGTGTTCTATCGTGTGCAGGAGCAGATAAAATCAAGGCGTAGACAGACAAAGGAAAAGGCAACGCCGATATTTGCAGGGCTTGTCAAGTGTGCGGATTGTGGCTGGTCTATGAGGTTTGCGACAAATAAGGCAAATAAAACACCGTATAGTTATTATTCTTGTAGTTTCTACGGACAGTTTGGCAAAGGTTATTGTTCTATGCACTATATCCGCTATGATGTGCTGTATCAAGCTGTATTGGAACGATTGCAGTATTGGGCTAAGGCAGTACAGCAGGACGAAGAAAAGGTATTGAACAAAATACAGAAAGTCGGCAATGCAGAGCGAATACGGGAAAAGAAGAAAAAGGCAAGTGCCTTGAAGAAAGCCGAGAACCGACAAAATGAGATTGACCGTTTATTTGCAAAAATGTATGAAGATAGAGCCTGTGAGAAGATAACGGAACGAAACTTCATCATGCTGTCGGGGAAATATCAAAAAGAGCAGATAGAACTTGAACAGCAGATAACCAACCTAAGAGAAGAATTAAGTAAAATGGAACAGGATATGATAGGTGCTGAAAAGTGGATTGAGTTAATCAAGGAGTATTCCGTACCAAAGGAACTGACAGCACCGTTATTAAATGCAATGATAGAAAAAATCCTTATTCACGAAGCAACAACGAATGAGGAGAACGAAAGAATACAGGAAATAGAGATATACTACCGATTTATTGGAAAAGTAGACTGATAAAGAGGGTTCATATCTTTAACTAAGGGAAACTGG
>NZ_JAQESL010000047.1:0-5202 GCF_027697525.1 Coprococcus sp. AM97-35
ATCAGCACACCAAGGATGCCGGCTGTGTACTTCACGATTGCATCAAGCTTCGTGTAATTTTCATACACAACGGTATCTGCATCCCGTTCACTTACGGACATTCTCTTAGTTGTTGTCTGATCAGAGAACAATGTTTTCAGCTGTTCTTCTTCCGCCGAAATCGTCTTGATCAGAAGTGCACCATCAGTCTGCTCAGTGACCTGCTGGATCTGCAGTTCCTGACCATCATTGAATGTGATTTTCATTGTTCTGTTTGCCCCTTTCTTCTTTTTAGAGGGATTCTGAACTAAATAGCAAAATAACAGCAATGAATAATATAATCAAAAATGTTGAAATCACAAAAACAAATTTGAAGGTTGCTGCTAATTCTGATTTTCGATGGGCCTGGGACTTGCCGACAATACCTGGCTATTATCCGTTAGAGGTTTTAGCATGGAATTTTCATGGCGATTACGATCTTTGGTTAAATGTATCTACGGCTGCAAGATATTCTACAAGTAATCAGTTTGGGATTGAAGGACACAACTTCGGAAACGGAACCGCAACGGTTACATTGTTCGTTCATATTTTGTATGTTAAAAATGGATTTTGTTCATATGTAAAGGCATAATTATTTCCATTTTCCAAAATAAGATGTACATTATACCTCCCTGCTTTAGGTGCATAAGCAGGGAATTTACAGTACGAATATTCAGTGTTTTTATAACTTTATTTTCCCATACGAATAATATTTAGCCTACATCCACCAGAAACCTGTATAACGCTTCCGGAGTTTTGCAGAGCAGTAAACCGTATTTTATCTCCAGCGTTGATTTCATTTAGAAACATAAAATCGGCACCATTATAAGGTCCTATGAGCTTAGACTGTCTTGACTGCTCCACATTGTTTCTTTCCAATTTTGCGTATAGACTCAATTGTTTTGCAACTCCTTGTTGGAAGTTCATATACGCATGAATTAGATATATACCATCTTGCGGAACTGTAAAAGTATGCTTGTAATTCGTAGCATCATAATTATGCACAAGTCCTATATTGTCAAAAATCTTTTTACTGAAATCAGTTCCTTGAAATTCCGAGTTGCTTGGTGCGATATTGTATGCATCATTATTCATGTACACAGCCGTTTTTACTAAATTGCTACTTAGTTCAGAATCCCTCCTTTGACTGGTTGATAAAGTTACATATATAAAAGCGCATAACAAAAACACCCGACCAATGCCGAGTGTAAATAAATAAGTTTATTTACTTATGCGCTTAAATATTTAAAGTGATGATACCGTACACCTTCCTGATTCACCGTACAGTATCGCATGGTTGTCTCTGACTTTGCGTGTCCCGCAAATATCATAGCCTCCTGCAGAGGCATTCCGCGGTTCAGTGCATTTGTCAGAGCCGTCCTCCGGAATCGATGCGGATGTGCATTTTCTACGCCCGCCTTCTCTCCGATCCGCCGGATGATATCCTCAATTCCTGTTTTCGTCAGCCGGCTATTCGGTTTCTTGCTTCCGACAAATAGCGCCGGATCATTGTCTTTTCTGCTTTCCAGATATTCTTTCAGGTACATGTTGGTTCGTTCATTGATGTACACCGTCCTTTCTTTCGCTCCTTTTCCATATACAATCAGCTCTTTATTCGCATACCGGATATCTTCCCTGTTAATTTCTGAAAGCTCCGATACTCTGACTGCTGTGCTATATAGGAATTCTAGTAACGCTTTATCCCGAAGACTGCTGCATTTACGCAGCATCCGCTCCCGTTCTTCATCAGTATATGGTTTCCGGATCTTCTTTTCTACTTTTATAGATTCCACCAGCACCATCGGATTTCTCCGAATCCGGTCACGATCTCGCAGCCATCCGAAGAAGCTACTATACACTGCCCGGACATTCTTTAGTGTCTGGTTTGCTACCTTGCGGATCATTTTATAAGCCCGCATGAATCCAGAAATATCTCCAGAATCTATGTTCTTCACTGGCTTATTGATATAGGTCAGTAACCGAACCAGTTCATACCGATATTGCTTCACTGTCTTTGATGCTTTTCCTTCCAGTGCTTTACTCATCAGAAACTCTTCCAGATCCACTTCCCAGCTCCTGTCTACAACCTGCAGGTCCGTTTCCTGGATTACTCTGCATCCGGTAAATGTCATCTGCAGCACTTCTTTCAGCTCACGTAATTGCATTTCATCTAAAACCGGTTGCATTCTTCGCAATACATCCATTATTTTCGCTTCCATACATTGCTCCTTTTTTTGCTTTCAGTATATCAACTGGCGTACTGAATTAAGTAGCAATTTATTAAATGTAAAAGCAGATTTGATAAAAGCAAATAATAATATTGCAATCATAAACAGTAATCTGATTTCAATCGTAGAACGCGGAACCAAAAATAACTACAATTACACAAAATATTCCAACGGCGACATGGTTATGTGGAGTAAATATACTTGGAATACCAATCTTGCAACCAGTTGGTATAACTGGTATTTTGCTTCTAGTGCTGCAGTTGGTTTTCCAGTAGCATTCAAGGAAGCTCCTTTAATTATAGTATCTCCGGCAAAGACTAACGAACTGTATGGTCTTGGAGTTACCGAAGTGACTACAACCGGGTACAAGCTTACAGCATACAGTCCAAAGCAAGGAATGTGTTATGTACAAGCTGATATGCTTATAATCGGAAAATGGAAATAATTCTAATATGTTCCGATTGCAATATAGTCCATATAAAAAGCTTTATTTGTATATGCTGCAAAATATCCTAATCGAAGTTGGGAGATTCCATTCAAGGTTGTGGTTTTTCCAAGAATCATAACCCAATCGTCACTATTTTGAGTTATTGTACAACCTCTTAAAGATTTAAACGGTTTTGGAAATGTTGATTGTTCTATTTTGGTACTTACACCCGTATACCCAGTGCCATTTTTTTGCAATGAGGCATATACGTGAATTGTTCCGGCACATATTTGAATCCTATTTTTAGGGAATCGTATACAAATGCTTTTTGTGGATGAATCTATATAAGTTTCATATAAATTGCTACTTAATTCAGCAATAGATCCCTGCACACTAAACAACTTCTTAACTTCCGTAATATTAAGTCCATTGAGAATGACCTGGTAAAGTGGCATGTCTGCTACAAGATCTCCTGACTGTATATCTCCTGTTGTATAACCTGGTACAGTCGGACTGTTTTCGCTTGGTGTTCCCTGGATTACTTTCAAGGTAAGTGATTCTTCATTTGTACTTGGATCTCTACTGTATCTGGCAACGATAAGGTCTACTCTTTTCATTCCTTGTGATCCGTTTGTAATTGCGAGAGAATCGTATGTGTTCTTTTTAATCGATGCAGCACATGGGGGTTGTAGATAACGCAAGTGATGAAAACAACGAAAATACAAGGAGAAAGGCAACTGTTGTACCTATTAAAATAGAATATGTGTGAGAGGACAAGCCTTTTAATAATGTAGACGTTCAGAAATGAGCGTCTATTTTTATACCCAAAATGAAAGGAGCATTAGATTTATGAAAAAGATGTTAAAACGATTGTGTACGGGCTTCTTAGCTCTTGCAACTGTCGTTACTGCTTTACCGACTACACCCGTTCATGCAGAAAGCAAGCAATACTGGACGGAAAGTGCAGAGCGTGTCGGTATCATTGAAAAAGTAATGAATGACAGTTCTATCGGTTCGACATTCAATGAGGGCTATATGAAAGTCGAGGGCGAAACTGCTTATTGTATTGACATCAATACAGATTTTAAGAACGGCTACAAGACCAGAGCTGACGCAAGCTCACGCATGAGTGCCGACCAGATTTCAGATGTGGCGTTATCCTTAGAGTATGTCAAACAGTATGGCGAAGCTCACAAGGAACTGAACTACAAGCAAGTCTATCTGTTGGAACAATGTGTGGTCTGGCAGAGATTGAGCGTACATCTTGGCTGGCAATGCGACAACGTGCGAGCTTCTTATGATGAAGTTCCAAAGGCTACGCAGGACGAAGTTTTCTCTGGTGCAAAAGCCTTAGTTAGAGAAAACAAAGGGCGCTATGAATGTGGCGGTTATATCTACTCTGGCGAGGGGCAGGAATTGGGGCAATTCTGGGCGAAATTAAATGTCGGAAATGCGAAACTGCAAAAGACTTCCAGTAATACCAGTATTACAGACGGTAACGGGAATTACTCTGTCGCTGGTGCGACCTATGGTGTCTTTTCTGATAAGGACTGCACGAAACAGCTTGCTACCCTTACGACTGATGAAAACGGAAATACAGATGTTGTAGAGGTAAAGGCTGGCACAGTTTATATCAAGGAACTTTCTGCACCAGCAGGATATAAAGTAGATAAAACTGTATATTCCTTAAAGGTTGAAGCTGGAAAGACAGCGACATTGAAAGTATCTGATACGCCAAAACTAACGGACACTTTGATTGAGCTTTTCAAGATTGATATGGAAACACAGAAAGACAATCCGCAAGGGAGCGCTTCTTTAGCAGGTGCGGAATTTACATGGAAGTATTATGCAGGCTTCTACAATAAAGACAATCTCCCTGCCGAAGCTACAAGAACATGGGTTACAAAGACAATCGCCGAAACAGACAGCGACGGTACAATCCATTATGTTACAAAATTAGCGGACACATACAAAGTATCTGGCGACAGTTTCTATATGCAGGACGGCAAGGCAGTTCTTCCACTTGGGACACTAACCGTTGAGGAAACAAAAGCTCCAAACGGCTACTTGTTAGAGGGTGCATATATGCAGGCTGGCGATAAGTCCGAACAGATTAAGGGCTTATATGTAACACAGATTACCGAGGACGGCGACCTTGCCGTATTATCTGGAAGTAACCAGTTTTCCGTATCAGACAAGGTTATCCGTGGCGGTGTCAAAATTCAGAAACGAGATTTAGAAACGGGCGATACGAAGCCACAAGGAAGTGCCACTTTGAAAGATACTGCCTTTGACATCATTTCCTTAAATGATAATGCAGTATTGGTTGAGGGCGAGTTATATAAGAAAAATGAAGTGATAAAAACAATCCATACAGACCTTGAGGGTGTCGCTTCTACTTCTTCTGACCTTTTACCTTATGGAAACTTCCGTATCGTTGAAAGTGAAGCTCCCGACGGTTACTTAACTGACGGTGTAAAACCGATTGATTTTACAATCACAGAAAATGGAAAAATCGTGGACTTAACC
>NZ_JAQESL010000047.1:5212-6289 GCF_027697525.1 Coprococcus sp. AM97-35
CCGTATCGCTGAAAGTGAAGCTCCAAACGGATATTTGACAGACGGTGCAAAACCGATTGATTTTGCAATCACAGAGAATGGAAAAATCGTGGACTTAACCGACGAAGCCCATTCTATCTACAATCAGATTAAGCGTGGAGATATTGAGGGCGTAAAAATCGGTGCAGGCACACACAAGCGTCTTGCTGATGTTCCCTTTAGGATCACAAGCAAGACGACTGGGGAAAGTCATGTTGTAGTAACTGATGATAACGGGCAATTCTCCACTTCTGCTGACTGGGCTTCCCATAAGCACAATACCAACGCAGGCAAGACCAGCGAGGACGGTGTATGGTTTGGGACTTCTGAACCAGACGACAGCAAAGGTGCGTTACCTTACGATACTTATATCATTGAAGAATTACGCTCTGACAGCAACAAAGGTTTTGAACTTATCCCACCATTTGAAATCGTGGTATCAAGAAATAACCTTGTGAGTGATTTAGGGACTTTGACTGATGAATACGAAAAAGAAATCTCTATCCATACCACAGCGACCAGCAAGGACGGCGAAAAGACAATCCTTGCAGGAAAAGAGGTTACAATCGTTGATACAGTCAAATTAGACGGACTTACAAAAGGCACAAAGTATCAGCTCAAAGGCTGGCAGATGTTAAAGGAAGAAAACGCCGAGCTTATCATTGACGGGAAACGTGTAGAAAACGATTATACCTTTGTCGCTGATGATGAAGAAATGAAAGTGGAAATTTCCTATACATTCAATGCGTCTGCTTTAGGTGGCAAAAACCTTGTTACCTTTGAAGAATTATATGATTACAGCAATTCAGACGAACCCGTAAAAGCTGCAGAACACAAAGACATTGAGGACGACGGGCAGACGGTACTTATTACAGAACGTATCATCAAAATTCATACGACTGCTACGGATAAGGACGGCAACAAAGAACTTGAAGCTGGAAAAGAGGTAACAATCATTGATACCGTAACCTTAGAGGGCTTAGAAGTCGGTACACAGTACAAACTTGTGGGCTGGCAGATGTTGAAAGAAGAAAATGCAGAACTTCTTATCAATGGAAA
>NZ_JAQESL010000048.1:0-5965 GCF_027697525.1 Coprococcus sp. AM97-35
CTTAAAAGCCGAAAATGAATCAATGAAATAAACTCTGGTATTCTTCGAAAATCAACAAAATCATACGAACTACTTCGTTTTCAAAAAATTCCTTTATATTTTTTGACATCGTTTTATTTTTGTGTTAAAATTCAGATACTAAGACATATACATCATTTAAATTCAATCAGTTATACTTTGTAATTTTTAAGGAGGGATCATACCAATGTTCAATTTTAAATTTTACTAACTAAATATATTGTAGTAGAAAGGAGAATACTTTATGACCATTAAAGCAAAAAAAATTAGTACAATAATATGTTCATTGATAATACTCTTAAGTCTTTATGTTACACCTGTAAGTGCTGCATCAGGAGCTAGAGGTACAATTTGTCCAGGTTGTTCTGGAAATATGTTACCAAGTAGAACTTATGGAACATGGACTTCTTATCAAAAAGCTTGTTCTCACGGCTATACATATGGTACAGATAAAATGGAACAGCGGACCGTTACAACTGTAGTTAAGTGTACTAGATGCGGACTCGCATACCCTCCAACAACTTCAACACAAACACGTTTTGTAAGTTGCCATGGTTATAACTAATATATAAATACTCTCTGGAATAACAAATATATTTATACACATATTTTTATTCGAATACAACGAAGGCGTGATACTATGAAACCTAAACGGCTTGCTCTTCTTCCACTCCTCATCCTTTCAATTGGATTATCCGGATGTACAAAACTAAATAAAGATGTCTCCAAAACACTCTCTATTGTTATAGAACCTGCTTTTAAGGAGCAGGTTCTTGATGCTGTAAAATATGCCACATCCAAAAATAACTCTCTGGAATTTGAAATTAAAATATTATCTCCTGATCCTGATAAAAGATCTGCAGAAATTCAGAAACTCCGTACACAGATCATGTCTGGAAAAGGTCCTGACTTATATCTTGTTAACTGTTCCACCGATGGAGCTGCGCAGATGAACGAACCTCTTTTTGAAAATCCTTATAAGGCAATGCAAAGTGGTGTATTCGCCTCATTGGATAAATATATGAAAAAAGATTCTTATTGGCAAAAGGAAAACTATAATCCGTCTTTTCTTCTCCCCGGTCAATATCAGGAAAGACAATATATTCTTCCTCTTTCCTGCCACTATAATATGTTAATCTCCGATACTGTACTTGATTATACACAGGAAAATGATACCTTAGAAGATTGGATTTCAAATATAAAAAGTTCTTCTGACCACGCTCTGAAAAATGCACTATTCGAATTAGATAATATCAGTGGTAACTGGTTTCAACCTGCTGCGGATTACAATTCCGGTCAGATTTTCTTTGATAAGGAAAAGTGGAGTAATTTCGCATTAGAATACTTATTATTTAAACAAGATTATTTAGAAAATGAAAAGACAAATAATACTGATACTAGCTCTTCGCATATTTTAATCTCATCTTTGGATGACATAAACGAACACACAACGCAAATAGACATAATCCCTGATATTCAGGGAAAAAAAATGGCTGCCATTCGTTGCTTTGGTGCTGTAAGTATGGCATCTGATTATAAAGAAGAAGCTTATCACTTCTTAATGTATTTTTTAAATAACGTAATTCAGGAATCAACTAGTACTAATGGAATGTCACTAAGCGCAAATGGTGTCCTTGGAACAGATTATCCGGTACAAGTATCTGCCATCCGTACAAAACTGTCCTTCTTAGATCAGTCAAAACAGGATTTAGCTATAAAAGCATTTCAGTCCTTAGAAGGAGCATATTTTCCGACAGAAGTTGAACATTTTATTTATGAAGAGATTATAGAAAATAGTAGTTTATTATATGGTCCGCAAACTGATTTTAAAAAGATATGGCAAGATAAGCTTTCGGCTTTAGCAGACAAAGCATGGAATGATTATCATACACAGGTGACAGAATAGTTTTAAGTGAAAGCGAGCGTGATGCAATGAAAAAAAAGAAGAAGGGATTCTTACTGGCTTTCCCTGCAATATCAGGATTTCTTTTCTTTTATCTGATCCCATTTTTGATTGTTTTGTGGTATTCTGTTTCTTTTGGTATCGGAAAACGCGAATTTGTAGGTCTTGATAATTATAAAGAACTATTTAAAAATACAATGTTTTTACTGGCAGTAAAAAACACTTGTAAATATATGCTTGTTACAATACCAGTTACTTTAGGGACAGCTCTCTGTATTTCTGTAATTTTACAACAGATTACGAAAGGTCAGAAAATTTTCCGACTCTCTTTTCTTTATCCAATCATCATGCCAATCGCATCTATAGTTTTAGTCATCCAGTTTTTTTTCAAAAATAATGGTTTTTTGAATCTGATACTAAACTTTTTTTATCTTCCTGAAAAAGACTGGCTTCATACATCAAGCGCTTTTTGGATCATCTGTATTTTATATTTCTGGAAATTTGTTGGATATTATATTTTCATTTATTCTTCCAGACTTCAGATGATTCCGAAAGAATATTATGAATATGCCAGTCTTCACGGAGCCGGAAAATGGCAGAGCTTTTATTATATTACCTGTCCTATATTGTTTCCGGTTATCCTTTTTACATTAATACTCTCCATAATGAATGCGTTTAAATGCTACAGAGAAGCCTTTTTACTTGGCGGAACTCATCCAGACAACAGTATTTATTTTTTACAACATTTTATGAATAATAATTTACAAAATCTGAATTACCAAAAGGTTTCCGCCAGTGCAACTATTATTACCGTATTTATTCTTTTTCTAAGTGGTCTTATCTATATGATATACTATTTTCTAAAGAGGAGGACTGCCGATGCATAAATACAAACAGTACACCCGGCTCTTTGTTTTTTCGATCATAGCCTTTATTTTTTTATTTCCAATTATCTATCTGATTGTATTTTCAGTTTTTCATTCAGATACCGGATTTTCTCTGATGAATTATTATAAAGTTTTTCTGGCAAAACCTGATTATCTGATAAAATTTTGGAGAAGCCTTGCCATGTGTCTGATGATTGCGGCAGGACAAACCCTTTTTTCCTGTATGTCAGGAACAGCATTTGCAAAATATTCTTTTCCTCTGAAAAAATTCTGGTTTATACTATTTGCACTATTTATGATTTTACCGATTCAGGTAACACTGCTGCCGAATTATATTTTATTAGAAAAACTAAAACTTTTAAACAGTTGGAAAGCTTTGATAATCCCTGCAATATTTTCACCTTTTGGAACTGTATGGCTTACTTTCGTTTTCCAGGCAATCCCAGATTCTACACTTGATGCCGCAAGAATGGATGGCGTAAATCAGCTACAAATGATTCGCTACATTATAGTTCCAAATTCAAAACCTGCCGTTATCACATTATTTATATTAGTATTTACAGAAAGCTGGAATATGGTTGAACAGCCTATCCTTTTTCTCGAAAAAGAAACCGACTATCCCCTTTCTGTTTTTCTCGCATCACTCAATCAAAATGCTGTTGGAATTCAATCCGTCTGTGGTCTACTATGTTTACTTCCAGTGACATTTTTCTTTTTATATTACAATACAGAATTGACGGATAGACTAAAAGATATTTTATGGAGTTGATAAAATGATGAAAAAGAAAACCTGGAATGCCGGATGTATGATCCTGATTTCTTTAATGATCTGTACTATTTTATCCATCCGTATAGAAAAATGGATGCAGATACCTGTAGAGATTGCAACGATCAGTCAGACAGAAGAAGAAAAGCTTAATTCTACCATCCGTATTCCCAAAAGTTGCTATAATACCGATACAAATATGATTTTTTATCTGGCAGAGCAAGAAGGAGTATTCGGAACAAAATTTCTCGCCTTTTCAAAGGCTGTCGATCCTCTTTCCATAACCGCAGATAGTATTCTTCTTCCGGAAGAAAAAGATGAAAAAGGACAACTTTTGCAGATCATAAAATGGTCTACATATCCATTAAAAGATGGAGATGAAGTCACCATCGATCAGGAAGGGGAACATAAAAAACAGTCTGGTGAAAACAGACGTATTTTAGAAAAGCAAAAATCTTTTTTCTTTTTGTTTGGAATAACCGTCCTGATTTTAATTTTTATCTTTGCTTTTGGAATTAAAGATTTGTATAAGTTTCCTGCCGGAGATTATAGAAAATGTGTCAGAGGAATGCTACTCATTCTGATTGGATTTGGTATCTTATGGAAAATTACTGCACTTGTGAATATTCCGCGAGAATATCTGCCTCCGGAATGTATATTGGATCTGGGATTTTATTTACATTAATCTATAAAACGGATAAAGTCAAACTGCTATATGAAAAAGTTTTAAATCGCAATAGCAGTTTGACTTTCTTCTTTTTATCCTATCAATACTTTTTTTCCTTCAAATGCAAAACCATAATGATGAATCTCTTCTTTTTTTAGACCTCTGTCATATAGTTCTGCATCATAACATTTTTCTTTAATCTGTGTCAGTGCCGTCTGCACAGTGTCTTCCAACGATTCTTCTCTTTTTATATTTCTCACTTTAAATTCCATAATAATCGCCGGATACTTTTTTGTTTCTTTTATTTTAGGAATCATCATCACGTCATAACGTCCAAAACCACTTTCTCTGTTCGACCGAATCTCATAGATATCAGTCTGATCCGCAATGAGTCCCAGAACAAATCCATGATAAAATCGTTCCGGTTCATTTTGTCCTACATCAAAATAACTGAATGTTGTCATTATAATCTGATTCATATAATAGTTCATAGCATCTATATCATCACTTAATAATGCCTTCATGAACTGATTATAATTGTCAAGCTGCTCAAATACGATTTGTTCATCAAAATTAACTACGATTTCTTTTCCCTGCAGCAATTCTTCCATCTTTTCTTTGATGTCTGTGGAAGCTTTTCGAATCAGTTCATCAATCATACTATTTGAACTGGTATCTGCCCAATAAGGACGGACCTGTTTTTTATCTAAAAAATTAGTAATTGACCAAGGATTATAGATATCATGCGTATTTCCAAATACAAAACCATCATACCAGGACTTTACAAGCTTTTTCTGATTGTTCATCCCACGCTCTTCTAACGCCTGAAATACTTCTTCTTCCGAAAATCCGAAACAGGTTTCATACTCCGTTGATGTCGTTGTTACAACGTTAAGATTATTTAAATCTGAAAATACAGATTCTTTCGACACGCGTGTAATCCCTGTCATCATTGCTCTTTCCAAATATGGATTTGTCTTAAACGTTGCATTAAATAAACTTCTGATAAATGCTGTAAATTCTTTCCAATATCCATAGAGATAAGCTTCCTGCATCGGGGTATCATATTCATCCAGCAAAATAATAACTTTCTTTTTATAATACCGGCTCAGGCAATTTGCCAGATTTTTTACCGCATTACAGATTGTATCATTTGCCACCTGTTTTTTGATTCCTGGATTTTTTGCATAATAATCTAACTCTTCAAAGCATTTCCTCTCACCATCCGTAAGTTCATTACTTTCAAGCAGATACCTATGTTCTGAATAGGCTTCATTGATCGCCATGATAATCCCATCTCTGGCATCTTCATAATTACTGCCTTTAATTGCGGAAAAATTCAGAAAAATTACCGGATAGGTTCCTTGCATTTTACGATACTTTTCCTTTTTCCAGACTACCAATCCTTTAAAAAGGTCTTCCCGTCCTGTAAATTGATTGGAAAAGAAACAATTCAGCATACTCATATTCAATGTTTTTCCAAATCTACGCGGTCTGGTGATCAAAGTAATTTCATCTTTTGATTCCCACCACTTACAGATCAGATCTGTTTTATCAATATAAAAACAATCATTCTCCCGAAGAGATACAAAATTCTGTTTTCCGATACTGATTACTTTTTGCATGAAAGATTTCCTCCCTTCCTGAATATCTATGGGTTATTATATCCTATTTGTTTCTTATCTTTCAACCGCTTATTTGTGTTAAATTTCTTTTCCTTCTGT
>NZ_JAQESL010000049.1:0-5951 GCF_027697525.1 Coprococcus sp. AM97-35
CGCAATTCAGAATATTCTGACATCAATTTAACATGCTTTTGCGAATGGCTCGGCTGAACATCCCCTTCCATTTGCCTTTCCATTTCCTTTTTCATTTCACATTTACAAAAAGCAGCCGTACCAACACTCTGATACAACTGCTTGTATTTTAAAACATTGATTTCATTTTAATTATCAGATATATGGTTGCAAAAACTGCAACCAGATACACACACCCAATAATTGCAGAACTCTTTTTCCCTCTTCCCCATTTTTCCGTTGCAAGATACATTGCATCCAACACATCAAACAGAAAGAAAAACTGGAATACCGTATGTACAACTGCTTCGGCAAACCCTATTTTCCCACTTTTATAGGTCATACGGATCACCTGGATCCCATAAAAGCTTCCCGGTAAAATAGCAAGCCATGTTGCACCAACCGAAAAAACGACTGCTGCAATCAGCCACGGCAGCAATACCGGAGCAAAGATTATCGCGGCTCCCCGGCTTCCTACCAGCACTGCCATACTTATGAAAAAATAATAAATGAACAGAACCAGAAAATTCACACAGAAAAAGACAACCAGCCCATATTTATGGATCAGCATACGGTTCACGCATTCAATCGGATTTCCCGTTTTGTATATCTTAAATGACTGTCCAATATTTATGATTCCCACAACTGCCACAAGTCCCCAATAAAAAAACAGTGGAAGAAACACAATCATCAACATTAATCCGATATGCCCCTCCTGGATTTTATCCAGCAGTCCCGTAACAAGAATAAGATATACATATGCAAGTGGTACACATAAAGTTAATAGTATTACATAAAGAAATGTACTTTTCCGTGATTTTCTATTTTCCATATCCTGGCTCTCCATATTTCAGGAAAAGGGAACCGTAATTTTCTATACAGCTCCCTCTTTCCCTGTTTTCTATTTATCTGCGTCCCATAAATGCTTCAATCTCATCGATCTGTCTCGGAATTGCTCTTGACAGATTTTCACATCCATCTTCTGTGATCAGGCAATTATCTTCCAGACGGAATCCAATGCCCCATTCTTCATGATAAACACCGATATCTACACAGAATACAACACCCGGTACAGCAAGTCCGCTTCCTTCTACCACGTCATGTACATCAAATCCAACATGATGTGCTCCACCGTGCCACATGTAAGTCCCAATATCTTCAAAATTTTTGCATACTCCTGCTTCTTTTAACTGTTCAAATGTATATTTACGGATGATCTTATCCACATCCAGAAGCGGTACACCCGGTTTCAGTGTACTGAACATATATTCTGAAGTATTGTAAATGCACTCATAAAGCAATTTCTGACGGTCATTAAATCTTCCATTGCACGGAAATGCCCTGGATACATCGTTGATCTCATAATCCCATACAGCACCAACGTCATTCAGGATCATATCTCCATCCTGTGCCTGTCCGCGATAATCATAGTAATGAATTTTAAAGTTGTTCTTTCCTGATGAAATGATAGACGGAAATCCTGGTGAAAGCACTCCCCTCTGAGCCAGTGCATAATCAAATTCTGCTTTATACTGGTATTCGTACATTCCCGGTTTAGATGCTTTCATCATTGCTTCGATTCCGGCCTTTGTGATCGTTTCCGCTTTCTTCATTGCCTCAATCTCACATGGTTTCTTGATCAGGCGAAGCTGTTTCATGATCGGATGAAGGTTGCCAAGTCCAACAAACGGAGCATGTTCTTTCAGATACTTGCCAAGGCGGTATGCTTCTACTGCCGGCGTATTTTCATAAACCTTGTCAAAATCAAGATAAACTTTCTTAACATTGCCAGAAAATAATTGTCTGGAAAAATCATTCCGGAATGCTGCCACATATTTGTAATTCGTAATTCCGGAAAGTTCTTCTGCTTCCTCTTCTTTTATACGTCTTCCGGTCCAGCGTTCTGCAAATGCATCCGGTGGAAGAAGATACAGAGTTTCTTCAATTGTTCCCTCTCCGACATAAGCCATCAGTACAATATTTTCCTGCTCAATTCCTGTCAGATACAAAAAGTTACGATTTGTAAAAAACGGATAATTCTCATCATTGGTCTTGATCGGTGCATGTCCGCTGAATACAACCACCAAAGATCCCGCTTCAAGTTTCTGATACAGGCTCTTACGATTTCCTGCGTAAAATTCTTTATTCATTGGCCAATCCTCCTGCCCTCTGCGCTTAGTGTAAATATTTTTCTTTCAGATATTCAATATAATAACCGGTATTCAGCTCTTCTCCTGTTGCTTTTTTGAGCATCTCGCGCGCAGAATAGGTCTGTCCGTACTGGTGAATATGTTCTTTTAACCAGTTTCCAATTACAGATGAATCTCCTTTTCCCAGCTTTTCAAATGCATCCGGACAATCAGCAAGAAGCTTATGAGCAAACTGTGCTGCGTAAGCATCTCCAAGTGCATATCCCTGAAAATATCCTACACATCCTGAAGCCCAGTGCACATCCTGCAGGATTCCTTCCTGATGATTCTTTGGAGTAAATCCCAGATATTCCTGATATTTTCTGTTCCATGCTTCTTCAATTGTATCCACTGTCAGTTTTCCATCGAAATATTCTTTTTCAATTTCGTAACGGATGATGATATGCAGGGTATTGGTAAGCTCATCCGCTTTCAGACGGATCAGTCCCGGTTTTACTTTATTGAGTGCCGCAAGGAATGTATCCAGAGAAATCTCTTTGTATTTTGGAACTTCCTTCTGCAGATATGGGTACAGGTTCTCCCAGAACTCTCTGGTTCTTCCTACATGATTCTCGTAGAATCTGGACTGGGATTCATGCATTGCACCTTCAATTCCGCCCCAGAGTCCGCTTTCTGCGACCTCATCGTTCGCATTATAATTATAGAGTCCGTGTCCGGTCTCATGAACCACTGCCAGAATCGCATGGATCAGCTCATCACAGTTTGTGGAGGGTCTGGAATCACGAGGTCCGGTGCAGACACATACCGGATGATGGATCTCAAATAAAGTACTCTTATCTTTATCAAGTCCCAGGATCTCCTGCGCTTTCTTCACAATACGAAGTACTGTATCATGATCTGCTTCACATTCCAGAATGGAATCATCAATCTTACTCTGTTCTTCTCTTACCGCATTTAAAATTTCGCAGACAGCATCTTTGATTTTTGCCAAAATTGCATCAATCTCTTCCAGACGATAATCCTTATCAAACCGGTTCACCAGAACCTGATATGGTTTTTCATCCGGATTGATCGCTGTTGCTATCTTCTCCTGTAAATCAAACTGTTTTTTCAGTACCGGCTTAAAGCTTTCAAAATCATCTGCCTCATAGCATTTTCCCCATGCCAGCTGTCCATCTGCATTTGCCTGATTCAATTCTCCCTGCAGGCTTGCCGGAATCTGTACTGCTTCTTTATATTTTCCGATCAGATAACGTACCATACCTTTGTCTGTATCTGAATCAAAAGCTGTCTCTCCTTCCAGTGACTCTACCAGTTCTTTTGTCTCTTTGCTTGTCAGTTTCTCATTAGAAAGCTCTGTCAGATATGCTCCGACTTTCCCTTCATAATCAAATCCATCCTTCGGGCAGTTATTCCATCTGTCATAGTAAATGATATTATCCATACACTCCAGATAACGGAGTTTCACAACAATATCCTTCACCTTTTCCATCTGTTCTTTTGTAGCCATTACCGTACCAACCTTTCTCCTTAGACTAATGTTCAAACTTTGGTCCGATTATACCATTTGTTTCCCCGTAGTGTCAATCTTTTGGCAAAAGCCGGTTCCTCTGTTATGCCTTTATTTCTTCACTGTAGATTCGTTCGATATGCATTGCCAGATACCCGATTTCCATCTCATCAAGTTCTTTTCCAATACTCTTTCCGAGCATATCGCAGACTTTTTTTGCAGTCATATACGCTTCCGGAAATTTGGATTCTATATATTCATTCATATTGATACGAAGATCCTCCCCCGTCATAGCACGTGCTACCATATATTTGATATGGTTCATCAGACGATTATAGGAAAGCGAGATCACATCGATCTTTTTTCCTGTTTCTTTTTCGATCATCTCAATACATTCTCTCACTGCACGGGCCGTCTGCATTGCCACAGACACTTTTTCATCCTCGATTGCTGAATGAATGTGAAGTGCCACGTATCCGATTTCATGCTCATCGATCGTGATCTGCATTCTCTTCTGCAAAATATCTCTGAGCACGGATGCTGCTTGAAATTCATTATGAAAAAGTACTCTGATATCATCTGTCAGTGGATTGCTGATCTGCTCCTGATTCCGGATTCGCGAAACAGCAAAGGAGATATGATCTGCCAGCGGGATCATGATCCGGCGGTCTACTTTCCCAAAAACTTTTTCTGCTTCCCGGATCACCTCATCTGCAATTTCCAGAAATTCCGGATCCATCTCCTGCACCAGAGATTTGGCAGATCCTCTGTCTGTCTGTTCGGTCAGGCGGTAAGTTGCTGTATCTTCTGTCACTTCAAAACGCTGACTGACCTTCTTTCCAAAGCCAATTCCTTTACCGAGAAGGACGTATTCCTGGTTATCCTCTGTATTGATTGCGATCACGCCATTATTATTCAAAATTTTGCTTACTCTGTACATATCTGATTCCCCCGAAGACGAGTTTTAAGTTCTGATTTTATCCTAGCAGAGAATGAGGGGAAAGTCAAAAAAAGGTTGAGAAAAAGGGAACGCAAATTTGGCTGTTTTCTGACGGGTGTGAAATAGCTTCCGCAAAAAACAAATAAAAGCAAAACGGGGCTGTTGCACGATGAATCGTGCTTAGCCCCGTAAGTTTGTTTGATGTTTTTGATGTGATTATCACAAAATCTGTGAATAGATTTTATTTGGTTTCCCGGATCTTCTTTCTGAGCGGAAGTACCATTGCAGGGGATACGGATAATTCGTCTAATCCCATGCTTAAGAATTCTTCTGTCAGTTCGAGGTCAGCTCCGAGTTCGCCGCAGATTCCGATCCATTTGCCTTCTGCGTGGGCATTTTCGGCTGCCATGCGGATCATTGCAAGGACTGCCGGGTGGTGCGGATCGTAGAAGGCATCCAGCTTCTGGTTCTGACGGTCGATTGCCAGCGTGTACTGGGTCAGATCATTGGTCCCTACGCTGAAGAAATCCACTTCTTTTGCAAGCTCACGGCTCATCATAACGGCAGCCGGTGTCTCAATCATGATTCCCAGTTCCACATCCTCACGGAACGGGATCTTTGCCTCACGAAGCTCTTCTTTGACCTCTTCGATGATCACCTTGATCTGCTTCACTTCTTTTACCGAAATGATCATCGGGAACATAATGGCGATCTGTCCGTAAGCAGATGCCCGGTACAAGGCACGAAGCTGGGTCTTGAAGATCTCCGGTCTTGTCAGGCAGATACGGATTGCCCGGTATCCCAGTGCCGGGTTCTCTTCTTTGTCAAGTCCAAAGTAATCCACCTGCTTGTCTGCTCCGATATCCAGGGTACGGATAATGACCTTTTTGCCTGCCATATTTTCTGCAACCTGTTTGTATACCTGGAACTGCTGTTCTTCGGTCGGGAAATCTTCGCTTTCCAGATACAGGAACTCACTTCGGAAAAGTCCGATCCCTCCTGCATCATTTTTAAGTACGGCGCCCACATCGGAAAGATTACCGATATTCGCATAGACATTGATCTTCTGTCCGGAAAGGGTGACATTCTCTTTGCCCTTCAGTTCTTCCAGAAGTGTTTTCTGTCTGCGGTCTTCTTCGCGCTTTTCGGTCATGACCTTCATGGTCTCTTCATCCGGATCTATATAGATGGTTCCGGTAAAGCCGTCGATGGCTGCCATATGTCCGTCATATTCTTTTGCAAGCCCTTCTCCCAGACCAATAACGGCTGGGATGTTCATAGTCCTTGCAAGGATTGCCGTATGGGAATTTGCTGATCCGTACATGGTTGCAAA
>NZ_JAQESL010000005.1:0-149155 GCF_027697525.1 Coprococcus sp. AM97-35
AAACGTGCGCCGCTAGGCGCACATGACAAATATGCAGGCAACTTCCATAACGCAAATTGCCTACATATTATCCATAAAGGGGCACTTTCCAAACTGAATTGCAAGTGCCCATTCTTCTTTCTTTTTACCGATTGCCAGTCTCAGCATCATTCTAGTTGATTCGCTCATATTTGGTTACCTCTTTACTAATCTTTCCTCTACTCGTTCATTATGTCAGCGCGCTGTCATTTATCTGACAATGCTATTGTGCTTTTTTTATGTATTCTTTACAGTTTTTCATATATAGTTATATAGTAATAAAGTTTTCAAAATCATTTCATTTTGATTTCAACATGATATTTTTCTGTCAATCTATACTTTTTCAGCAATTGTTTTATTTCATATTTTGAAATCTTTCATTCATATATTGCATTTTTGTGAATCATATACATTTTCCAGTTCTTCTTTTATGCAATCTTCCCCTTGTACCTTTCCACCTTGTTCCTCTCTCCAAATAATGCTACAATTCTTAAATAAGTGGTAATGATACCGTTCTCTTTATCCTGTTAAATGCAGGATAAGCATCTGCATCATTCCCGCAACTTCTTTTCCAGAATCGGAGGATGTTTAAAATGAAGTTAGACAAATCACTTGCCTTTCAGGTAGTAAACACGATCAAAGACACCTGCGGACAGGATATCAATTTTATCGATAAGCAGGGAATGATTTTTGCGAGTACCAACGCCGACCGGATTGGTACGTTTCATGCCATCGGTCACAAAGCCGCCCAGACAGAACAGACAATCGAAGTTTTTTCAGATGATGATTTTCCCGGAACACAAAAAGGAATCAATATGCCACTCTATTATCACGGCAGTTTTCTTGCAGTGATCGGAATTACCGGAGAACCGGACCAGGTCCGCCAGTACGTCCATCTTGCCGACCGGATTACCCATCTGCTGATCCGTGAAAAAGAGCTGAACCGACTGAGCCGCTCTCTGGAAGATAAAAAACACTTTGTTATCGATGCCCTGATCCGGAATGAGATTGCTGATCCGGATTATCTGGACACCTGCCTTTCAGATCTTCAGGTAAATCCAGGGACAAAGAAACGGCTTCTGATCATCCAGTCATCACCGGATGGACACAACAACTCTTCTTCCCTTGAACAGAAGATCATCGGACTTTTCGGCACGCTTGGTATTACTCTTTATACCTTTTATTATCCAAATGAATATCTTGCCGTGCTGGAAAACTCCGGCAAAGCCGCTCTCTATCAGATACTGGCTGATTTTACCGCAGACTGTGAAGCTTTGCTCTCCATTGCAGTCGGAAAGAAATGTCAGCTTTTCCAGCTGTCTCTTTCTTACCAATCTGCACTCACTGCGCTGAAATACTGCCGGAGTTCGGAAAACGAGATTGCTTTTTTCGATGATATGACACTGGAAATTCTGCTCTCTTCCATCTCGGAGCAGGAAAAAAATGCTTATCTGCAAAAAACGATCTCTGTACTTTCTGATGAAGAAAGAAATCTGCTTCAGACTTACTTTGAAGCAAATATGTCTCTTCTCGGAACCAGCCAGAAACTGTTTCTTCACAAAAACACAGTGCAGTACAAGCTGAATCATATTTATCAGAAATGCGGGCTGAATCCGCGTGTTTTCAAGGATGCGGTGCTTTTATATCTTGCCTTGCAGTTGTGATATTTTTAAATTCCAGACACGGATTCCTGTGCACACATCTTCCATATCCGTGTACAGGTTTGCCTATATAAGAAAATATTCTTGACAGATAAGTTTACTTACAGATTTTCGTCAAAAAACAGGACAGCCTTTCCTTCACCCTCACAACGGGTATTAAAAAGTCTGTCCTATCTTTTTTTATTCTTTATTTCTCATCAGCTATTCATCATACTTTGCTTCCACGCCATATTTCTTCATCCTCCGCCAGAGCGTCGTCGTACTGATCCCCAGCTCTTTTGCCGCAAGGTTCCGGTTTCCGTGGCACCTTTCCAAAATTTCTGACAACTCAATACTCCCTGGCTGCCGATTATTTCAATTGTATTTAACAATATGCCTTTTTTGCTTCGTCCATTCTCTGGAAAAATTCACTGTAAAATTCTTCCGTCCGATACGGAGTAAGGTAAAATCTCTGCAGTACATCCATGCTGACCGCTTTTGCGCTCTCCGGGTGTGCTGCAATGAATTCCTGTAACTGAATCAGTAATCCATGCCATCTGGCAATATACGTTTCATACTTTTTCAGATCCGGTGTATCAAGCCATTTTTTGACCTTTACTTTCGCCCGGTTCTCTTTCTGACATTCATGTACCTGAAGAAAATAGCAGAAACCATTTTCCTCATAATATCTTCCAAGCGGGAAAAGCCGACAGATTCCCGGACGAAATGGATGAATCCCACATCTTCCTTCCTCAGTCAGAAAACCACAGCCATCTTCCGCTCCTGCCATCTTCAGATTCGGCAAAATGATTCCGTCTACCACATTCAGTTCAATCTTTCCTGCAAGCAAAGTCTCAAAAGCCGCTCCTGTTCCCCTGCAAATCCGGACAATATCCAACGGATCCAGCACAATCGAGCTTCCCATCCCCGTACAACAGGCGTGGCATCCCTCACAATCGCCACAGTCTGCTTTTACCAGATCATTGCTGGTATATAATTTTCCATCTGAAATTTCTTCCATTGTCACCTGTCTTTTCATATCAATCTCCTTTCCTATACTCCTTCCAGTGTAAACGGTGGAATAAAGCTCTCCTTTGCCGTATCCCCTTCCTGTATAAACGCCTGCATCACACCAAGCGAGATCGCATAGTCCACCAGTTTCTCATACGCATACTCTGGCACTTTCCGGTTCAGCTCTGGATATTTTACCGCATCCAGACTCTCCAGTGGCGTATACTGGCTCATCAGGCTCATATAAATCCGGTTTCCATAAGTCTCATGCAAATATTTCACCACTCTTTTTCCATCTGCAAGACATCCCGGCAAAAGCAGATGACGCACGATCACGCCACGTTTCATCATTCCGCACTCATCAAATGTCGGCTCCCTTGTCTGTCTTACCATCTCAGCAAGAGCCGCCTTCGCAACCTCCGGATAATCCTCCGCCATCGAATATTTTTTCGCATGATCTGTATTTAAATATTTGAAATCCGGCAGGTAAATATCCACCAGACCATCCAGCATTTTCAAGGTTTCCACTCTCTCGTAACCGCCCGTATTATATACAACCGGCAAATACATCCCCTGCTTCTTTGCACTCTGAAGCGCCCGGATGATCTGCGGCACAAAATGCGTCGGCGTCACAAGATTGATATTATTCGCACCTTTCCCCTGCAGTTCCAGAAAGATCTCCGCCAGCCGCTCTTCTGAGATCACTTTGCCAACCTTGCTTCCCGCAATCTCATGGTTCTGACAGAACACACATCTTAAAGTACATCCCGTAAAAAAGACCGTCCCTGATCCTTCCTTTCCGGAAATACAGGGTTCCTCCCACATATGAAGCGCCGCTCTCGCCGCCCGGATCTCCCCTGTCTCTCCGCAAAAACCTGTCTTCCCATTCTCCCTGTCCGCCTCACACATCCGCGGACATAATGTACAGCCACTCATCCTATCGCTTAACCTCTCATCTATCCCTGATTTATTCCTCTCAGTATACCGCACTTTTTGAAAAATAGCCACCCAAGTTTTCCTCTTCCAGAGATTGAAAATTCTTTCCCCATCTGCTACAATAAAGTGCAGACAGGCATTTTGCCTCAAGTTTGGAGGAATATACAATGAGTAAAATTGATGAAGTAAGAAGCGCTATGGTCGCAGCCATGAAAGCAAAAGACAAGGACACAAAAGAGACATTATCTGCTCTTCTTGCAGCCCTTAAGAACAAAGCCATCGACAAACGTGCCGATCTTACCGAAGAAGAAGAAGTTCAGGTTATCTTAAAAGAGATCAAACAGACAAAAGAAACTCTGGAGATGACTCCTGCTGATCGTACAGACATTATTGAAGAATGTGAGAAACGTATCGCTGTTCTTGAACAGTATGCTCCGAAGATGATGGACGAAGCTGAGATCAAAGAAGTGATCGCAGGTGTCCTTTCCGGTCTTGGAATTGATGCTCCGACACCAAAGGATAAAGGACGTATCATGAAAGAACTGATGCCGAAAGTAAAAGGAAAAGCTGACGGAAAGCTTGTGAATGATATTCTCACAGGAATGATGGCTTAATAGCAGATATTATGAATGCAGGGTTCCGGATTGGTTCCCTGCATTTATATATAGTCGAATATACTCTGTATTGCGTCTGTTACATTAATTACATCTGCCCTTTTTACACGATCTATTATTTTATACCCCCTGATTCTCAAGTCTAACATTTTCATTTGTTCACATTGGATATAACCTTTATTTTCATCCATTTCAACATAAATGTGAAGTGGGCTTTCTGTACTCTCTCCTAATATTGGACAGCCAATTATTTCTCCCGACTGATTAAAAAAATTTTTACTTGCAACAAATACAGGATCCTTAATTTTTTCCACTTTTAAAACAGCCCCCTGCTGTATCTCCATTTTCTACCACACCTCTCTTCCTTCCGGCTTATCCCATTCATATTCTCCATCAAGATTTAACTTACCATCAAACTTTTCAGCTCTTTCTTCTAATTTTTGATGCCTGAAGGTCTTAACAAGCATAATCATACCATCCGATACTTTTACTTCCAGCATATCATTTATTTCTACATTGGCCTCTTGTAAAATATCTTTTGGAAGTCTGATTCCCTGACTATTTCCCCATGCTTTTACCTGTGTTTGCATAAAATTCACCTCCATATAATGTATATACTTAGTATATACATTATTCTGAAAATAATCAAATAATTTTCTCTCCTAATCACACTCTTCCTCAAAATATGTTATAATTCATAAGCATCAGTCTTTTACAAAATCACAATTACCAAAAGGGGATTTACTTACTATGAATAAAAAAGAAGTTACTGAAATCAAAAAACAGTTCACCCCATCCAACTGTGCGATTACCCGCATCTGCGGATGCTATGTAGATGGTGAAAAAGAGAAAAAAACGGAGATGAAAGATGCTTTCCTTTCTCTTCCGGAAGAGGAAATGTTCAAGTATTTTGACATTTTCAGAAAGTCCTTGTCCGGTACGATCGGAAAAAATCTTCTGAATATGGAATTTCCTCTGGAGACCGAATCGGAAGGTGGTACACAGGAATTTCTTCTCAAATTAAGAAACAGCCGGCTTACTGACGACGCTCTTCTGGAAGAATTCTATAATCGTGTCATCGATTCCTATGATTATGCAGAGAACTATCTGATCCTGCTGGTCCATGCAGCCTACGATATTCCGGGAAAATCAACGGACGGAAGTGAAATGTTCGATGCATCCGATGAAGTCTATGATTACATCATGTGTACCTTCTGTCCGGTCAAGCTTTCCAAGCCAGGACTCAGTTATCATGCAGAAGAGAACAGCTTCCATGAGCGTATCCGTGACTGGATCGTAGAGATGCCGGATGCCGGTTTCCTCTTCCCTGCTTTTAACGACCGCAGCACCGATATTCACAATCTGCTTTATTATTCAAAAAATGCAGAGAATCTCGGAAACGGTCTGACCGATCTGCTTCTTGGATGTGTTCCGCCACTCACCGCCGGAGATCAGAAAGAAACTTTCCGTACACTGATCGAAGAAACGCTCGGAGATGACTGCGACTACGATACGGTCAAAAATATCCACGAAAACTTGAATGAAATGATTGAACAGAATTCTGAAAATCCGGAACCACTTGCCCTTGACAAAGCAGAAGTTAAATACCTCCTTGCCAAAAGCGGTGTCGAAGAAGAAAAGTTGGAAACATTCGATGAGCAGTACGATTCCGCTGCCGGAGAGCACAGTACACTCCTTGCCTCCAATATTGCAAACCTCAAAAAATTCGAGATCAAAACTCCGGACATCACCATTCAGGTAAACCCAGAATGCGCAGATCTTGTAGAAACACGTATTATCGATGGTCAGAAATGCCTGGTCATTGTCGTTGACGACCGCGTTGAGATCAACGGAATCAGTGCAAAGACTGCCGTATCCGGAGGACTTCCAAAGTCTTCTACCCCTGATGCGTCTGATGAATCCAAAAGCGATACATCCGAAAATGAAATGGATGTTCCATTCTAAATGCCTTACATATTATTACAAAAGACATTTTTATTGATTATCTTTCGTAATATTTCCTTATTTCTTTTCAATTTTACAATGTATACGAAAAATGCAGGTAATCCTCTCGACTACCTGCATTATTCTATACGCATTTTTTCATTCTCATTTACTACAATTCCCGTTTTTCATCTTTTCCTAAATCACAGTTCCTCCACCGGTCGTCACAAATCCAACTCTCAGAATTGCTTTCACAAAACTCCACATTCCATTGATTACTGCAGAATTCAGCAGACTGATCGGCACATCCAGAATTCCTGTTCCAAGTAACAGAAGCAGAATCCACATACTATACGGTCGGATCTTCCAGTAAAACTCTGCTACCCTCGGAAAGATCTCAGCAAGAATATTCGATCCGTCAAGAGGCGGAATCGGAATCAGATTGAACACACCAAGTCCAATATTCAGCACTGCTCCATAATAAGTAAGCACATAAAGATAATTCAGAATCAACCCACTCGATCCGTACTTATACAAAAGCCCGTGCAGAATCATACAGACAAACGCAAGCAGGAAATTCATGACTACTCCCGCTGCTGCCACAAGAATCGTATCTCTTTTTTTATTCTTATAATTCCTGGTATTGATCCTTACCGGCTTTGCCCATCCCACATGAAAGACAAGCAGACATAACGTTCCCCACACATCCAGATGCTTAAATGGATTCAAGGTCAGTCTTCCGTCATATTTTGGTGTCATATCCCCGAGTTTATATGACACATATCCATGTGCAAATTCATGCAACGAAACAGCAAATAGTGTGGCAGGGGCAACGTAAATGAGTGTCTGAAAAAACTGATACATCGCCCTGGTCAGTCCTGTATTCTGAAACAGCATAATATCCTCCCGATTTTCTTAGTAACGTCTATTATAGTCCCAAGAGAAAACGGATTCAAGAAAGATTATGTAAATTTTTTCTAAAGATTGTACAGAAAAAGTCATTATCCAATCCATAGATAATGACTTTTTTATACCATTTATTTTGCTTTTTTATTCTGTCTGTCCATGTAGATCTTTCTCCCCATAAAAATCAGTGCCGACAGAGCAAACAGGATCAGCAGTCCTGTCACCAGAAGCTTCGCTCCTCCTGTCAGCATTCCTCCAACATAAGAATATACAATCGTTGCCGGAAGCTGTCCTACACCAGTTGCCACAAAAAAAGATATAAACGACATCGAAGTAAGTCCTGCTGCATAACTTACAATATCAAACGAAATAAACGGAAGCAAACGACAGATCAGAACTGTATTCTTTCCATATTTTTTAAAAAATGTATCTATCTGCTGCATTCCAGCTTTACTCGTAAGCTTTTCTGCCACATCACGTCCAAGTATTCTTGCAATGAAAAAACATACCGCTGCTCCTGCCATCGCACTGCTCCATGACAGAATAGCTCCCTGCCACCATCCAAAAAGATTCGCATTTGCAAATGTAATCAGAAATGCCGGAAGTGGCGCTGCAATCGACTGAAAAATCATAAGCAAAAATGAAATCAATGCCGCATATGCCCCATAAGATGCTACAAAGTCTCTGACCACTGCAAAGTCTCCACTAGCAAACATCTTAAATACCTGATTCATCACATGTTTTACGGACGGAAATACATAATAACTTCCGATTGATACAATAATCAAAACGATCACTACTATTTTCCCCACCCAAATATTTTTCTTTTTTTCCATACTTTTTACTCCTTATTCCTTATTTTCTTCCAGGTCATCTTTCAGGTAACGTTTTTTCAGGATTATCCCGATTATCGTGACTACAACTGCCAGCACTACTGCTATTCCAATATAAAGCAACCTATTTTCCTTATCCGCAAGGCCTGCTGTACCAACCGTATACATCGCTGTACCAGGTAGCATAAATATCAACGAACCAATTGCATACGTACTAAAACGGATATCTGTAATACCATACGCAAAATTCTGCAGATTAAATGGAAATACCGGAACCAGACGTGTAATCATAAGAACAAATAATTCATTACAGCCAGTATCGTCAAACAACCATTTTTTCAAGATACGGTTTTTTGCAACCACTGGTCCAATACTGTCTTTCAAGAAAAAACGTCCTGCAATAAATGCAAGAACCGCCCCGATCGTTGTTGCCAGAGAACAACAAATCGTACCGATTACTGGTCCAAAGAGAAGTCCTGCCAGTATCGCAAACGTCACTCCCGGAAGCGCAAGCACCACACACCCAACAACTGTCAATACCATATACAATAGAATTGCCAGAGGAAGATTATTCTGCACTATCCGCTTCATAAATTCAAGATTTTCTGCAGTACTTATGTAAGAAGACCAGTCAAAAATATGATTCAGGATCACAATCAAAAGGATGATTCCCCCAAATATCCATAGCTTCTTGTTTTTCATCTCTTTTTCCTTTTCCCCTTTTTGAATTTTGCTATCTAATGTTATCACATTTTCCCTTCTATCTCAAATACATTTATACTATAATTGTATATCCTTATCGTGTTTTTCTATAGCAAAAAGCAGCCCTTGATGGACTGCTCTTTACGCTTTCTGAATAACTCAGATTATTTACCTTCTTTTTCGTATTCTGTAATTCTTGCCACCTTTGGCATAGAACGGGATTCCGGATCGAAAGTTACGCTTAAGTACTCTTTTACGAGGCATTTTGCGAGCTCAATTCCTGTAACCTGTGCACCAAGTGTGATAATGTTGGCATTGTTACTGAGCTGTGCTCTCTGAGCCTGATATACATTGTTAACCAGTGCTGCATAAGCTCCCGGAACTTTGTTGGCAGCAATGCTTACCCCGATACCTGTTCCGCAGATCAGGATTCCTCTTGCAATTTTCATTTTTTCTTTTTTATTTTCGATTATTCTTGTGTTTTGTTTTCGTTTTCTTTCGTTTTCGCTGGTTTTCTCTTTATCTGCAACTGCAGGTTCACCCCAAACGGATTGACTGCAACGCCAAATGCTTCCGGTGAAAGAATTTCCGGAATCTTACTTCCTTCTACAACAGCGGTTTTCAATGTCACACCCTTGTTCAGGTTCTGGAATTTCTTAACTTCCTGCACATCCGTAAAGATTGGCTGATACACTTTCCCATCTTTCTGTTTCAGAATCGGAATTCCTTTGTCCTCCTGAACAGTCACAATATAACGCCCCTCCTGATAATGGGCAAGCATTTCTTCGTTCAGTTCTTTTAACTCATCCGTCATCTCCGGTTTATCCGGCTTTCTCATCTGTTGCATAAAATACGCTGCAGTCAGCACCAGTTCCGGATTCTCTACACGTATTTTTCCTTCTGGCAGTTCTTCATCCTTCGGTCTCGTGATCAATTCGTCAAGCTGCACAGTAATCTGTCCGTCCAACCCTTTGTCCACCAGAATACAGTTGACTCCCATCGGAAACAGCCCGGTAAAAAATGACAGGCGGGAATTTTCATCCACCTTGACAAGCTGCATTGGATTTCCCTCCTTCTGAAGTTTCATAGCCTCTTCTTTCGCTTCCGCTTCTGTGTAGTAAAGAAGGATCTCATCATCAAATGTCTCCGGATCGCAGACCACATATGGCATTCTTGTACAGGATGACATCAGTACATAAATTGCCTCTGTAGTACGCAGTTTATTTAAAGTTTCGATTTTCTGATTTGTATTACTCATTCTAGTATATCCCTTTCCTATTTCTCCATATAACAAGAATTATACCCGTCTGTCCGAAAGAAGTCAATTTATACTCCCTTATTCCACTTGATTATCTTCGTATTTTCCTATATCATATGTGTTTAGTGGCTGTTTTTACAATATTTTTACTCTTTTATCAGAACAGAAAGGAATGAGAAAATGAATCAGGAAAATACATCTGCACCTGCAGAAAACAAAATGGGTACCATGCCCATCGGAAAACTATTATTTAATATGTCTCTGCCTATGATGATTTCTATGCTGGTACAGGCTTTGTACAACATCGTAGACAGTATTTTTGTCGCTAAATTATCGGAAAATGCACTGACCGCCGTTTCACTTGCCTTTCCACTCCAGACACTGCTTATTGCAGTTGGAACCGGAACCGGTGTCGGCATGAATGCACTCCTTTCCAAATCACTTGGAGAGAAAAATTTCAAAAAAGCAAATGCAACTGCAAGCAACGCTGCCGTTTTATATTTTTTCAGCTATCTCGTATTTTTCATTCTTGGCTTTACGATCGTCCGTCCTTTTTACGCAAGTCAGATTGGAAATGCTGACCAGGAGATCATGAAACTCGGAATTGAGTACTTAAGCACCGTCATGATTTTTTCTTTCGGGCTGCTTGCACAGGTCTTCTTTGAACGTCTTCTTACTTCAACCGGAAGAACCATCTTCAGTATGACTTCCCAGCTGACAGGGGCAATCACTAACATCATTCTTGATCCAATCCTGATCTTCGGACTTCTCGGAGCTCCGAAAATGGGTGTGACCGGAGCTGCTGTTGCAACCGTGATCGGACAATGCGTTGCCGCACTTGTCGCCGGATTTTGTAACCACCGGTACAATCATGATGTGAAACTGAAGTTTCATGGATTCAGACTCGATTTCCATATTATCGGCACCATTTATGCAGTTGGAATTCCAACGATTATTATGCAGTCCATCGGATCGGTTATGACTTACTGCATGAACCGCATCCTGATCGAGTTTTCATCAACCGCAACTGCTGTATTCGGCGTTTACTTTAAGCTACAGAGTTTCTTCTTCATGCCGGTATTCGGTCTCAACAATGGGATTACTCCGATCATTGCCTACAATTATGGTGCCGGTCAGAGAAAACGTATGCTCAAGACGATCAAGCTCAGTATGCTGGTTGCCTTCTGCCTCACCTTCATCGGATTCCTCTGCTTTGAAGGAATCCCACAGATACTTTTGGGTATGTTCAATGCATCGAACGAGCTGCTCACCATCGGAGTTCCTGCCCTGCGGATCATCGGAATCCACTATCTGATCGCATGGTTCTGTATTGTATCAGGAACAGTATTTCAGGCTCTTGGAAAAGCATTTTTCAGTATGATCGTCTCCATTATGCGTCAGTTATTTGTACTGATCCCTGCCGCATATATCCTTGCAAAGCTTGGCGGTCTTCATGTAGTGTGGTGGTCATTCCCGATTGCGGAGGTCATTTCACTTATGGTATCCTCCTTCTTCCTGGTACGGATCAACCGGACGATCATTTCCAGGGTTCCAGAGGGAAAGTTTTAGTAGAACTGTGCTCGGATAGTTCCTCTGATAGCGAAAAAGAAGATTTTCACGTGTCGATTCAGATCCTCGAAAATCTTCTTTTTATTTTAACTTTATCTTACATAAATTCCTGTATGGATTCGTCCTCGCAAGCCCAATCTCAACCGCTTCACCTGTAAACGGTGCAAACTGGTTCTGCATCACAACAAATGCCTCCCGCATTTCCGCCTGATTCAGTCTTTTTCCCAATGTTGTATGCGGGAACCAGGAAAACGGCTGGTATCTGATCTGGATCCGTACCTCCTCCAGATATCTAATCTTTGAGAAAACAGACTCTGACAGCTTTTGCAGATATGCATTTAAAACCGGTGACAAATAAAT
Source organism: Coprococcus sp. AM97-35 (assembly GCF_027697525.1). Classification (NCBI taxonomy): domain Bacteria; kingdom Bacillati; phylum Bacillota; class Clostridia; order Lachnospirales; family Lachnospiraceae; genus Coprococcus; species Coprococcus sp. AM97-35. The sequence continues at coordinate 11,792 of NZ_JAQESL010000005.1, forward strand.
TGTATGTGGCAGAAACATCCCTACCGAGCACCAGAAAATCTGTCCTTTTTCAAATTCCTGTTCCATTGCCGTAAAGCCGGCGATTGCTTTCTCTTCTTCTGCCATATCAAATGCCGACAAGGTAATATGTGGCGGAACCTTTCCGTCAATCATCGCCATATTGCCCGTTCTTTGCGCAATCTGTTCCATATATAACTGGATCTTCTTGTTTGTCCCTTCGTCAAAATAAAGTGATATCAGGTACATACTATCCTTTTAGCCCAGCTGACTGCCGGATCATATCTTCCACTACGATATCGTAAATCTCGCCAATACTATTACAATATTCCAGAATCTTCCATGGCTCGTTTGTATGGAAATGAATTTTGATCAGATCTTCATCTCCTACCGCGATCAGACAGTTTCCTTCAAAATGTTCGGATATATATTCTGCAATCTCATCTTCATCCAGATCTTCATCTCTTCTGTCAATCAAAAGCTGCGTATCATAACGGTATGCAAACTGATCCTCTTCTACGTCTATACTGTGTACATTTTCCATCTGTTTGTTCCTCCTTACTCAAAGTTCAAGAACAGTATAGCATATTTTTATTTGTTATCAAATGTAATATTTCTGACCATATTCCGGTTGATCAGCTGTATTCCCTTTTTCCCTGCATCCACTTTTGGAATCCGTAAAGGATTACCGGAAAATTAACGGACTTATACTTGAATGATTTACTTTGTCGCAAATTTACGGCAGTGCACAATCTCACGAACATAGTTCGTTCGATTGACGGGCATCGGCTACGCCTTGTTCCTTGACCTCACTACATTTGCACAATCCGTTCTTCTATCATTCCATACTATTCATCACTTTTTAAATGTTTGTTTGTAATAATTGGAATAACTTCTTCTGAATCATTTACAAAAACTAAAACTTCATTTACTATCTTAATCTTCCGATAACCACCTTTATGATAATGCAACATCTTATGATGATTCGGACAAACAACTATGAGATTATTAAGCCTATCCAAAGTTCCTTCTTCATCATATTCTTCAGACAGATTTTTTATATGATGTACTTCTACGTATTTTGTTCCATCTTGTTTTTCTATTGGCATTCTTTGCTCATTTGAACATAATTGGCATTCATAATCATATGCTCTTTTTAGTTTATCTATTAACTTATGATTTCGTTCTATCTTATTTTCTGATATTTCTTTTTTTCTGATTTCCTGCTCTTCCAAATCTATAATTTCATCAATTTCCTCTGTTAGTTCTTTTATCGTATTACTTTTTTTAGAACGAACATACCCTAATGACAAAATATACTCATCTATTGACATTTCATTCAACTTTGCTACATTATATATTGTTTGATAAATTTTGTCTTGTGAAGAAAAATATACGATATTGGGTGGCTCTATAATGTATTTACTTAACTCTTTCTTATACTTTATATTCTTATTTTCAGAAACATACTCATCAGCACGCCTTGATTTTTTATATCCATAAAAATCAAGAAATTCATCTAAATGCATTCCATAACGATGTGCATAATTTCGAATCCATTGATTTTCTGGTGATGAACTTAATTGTACAACACCATCAACCATATGTTCCTCAAAAAATTTGATTATTCTAGAATCTCTAATTGAATCCTTTTCTGTTAAACAACTTTCAAATCCAAGAAATTGAGCATATTCTTTTCCTTTCATATTTCTTTTATGAGCCGCTTTTTTAAAAAGCTGTTTAGAATCTCCATTTAGTAAAATACATTCCTTTTTCAAAATGCTATCCCGTTCACTACATTTCAGCACCTCATAGTCCATTTCATTATATATATTCATTTTTTCAACTATTGAAAGAGTTTTTAAATCCTCTGGAACAAATTCATCAAACATACATTTAACACATTTTTCATCAAAATATATTAAACATATTTTTCCATCCCTACTATTTTTAATAAGATACCGTCTTTGCTGTTTCTCATTCCAATAACTGAATTTGTGGTACATTAACATTTTTCTAAAAATTTTATCATCATCTTCTGATAACATTTCCATAAACCAAGATGTATAATGCTTTATCCCATGAATTAACACTTTATTGACATTTGCTTTTGTACTCCATGTCATATCTGCTATTTCTTGATTTGTCATCTGATACTCGTAATATAATTTCTTTATTGCCTCCGAATCTAATTCCGAAGTAGTACCCCGATATTTTTCTGTATTTTCCATTACAATTTATCTCCCTACATAAACATATAACTATCTGAATAGATTTTAACATAATTGACAAGCAAAGTCACATTTCTATAAAAGGATTATAGCAAACAAGGATATGCAAAAATGCATATCCTTGTTTATTTGAAATATTTACTCCATTTTCTTTCAACTTTTACTCCAAATTTACTCCATTTCAAAAATCTGTTACGATATTTTACGGTATTCTATAATACCTTTTCTTTAAAGAAAAATGTCTGTAAACCTTGATTTCAAGCAAACTTTTCAATATTTCCAAGCACTTTATTCTGTTGTGAAAATTTCTTCTCAATTATTTCTGAACAATGTTTATGATCTTCTTCGGAACGTAGATTTCTTTTACGATATTTCCTGTAAGTTTATCTGCGATTGCTTCTTTTCCGGCAGCGATTGCTTCTTCTTTTGTAGCCTCTGCGGAAATCTTGATGACTGCTCTTGTTTTTCCATTGATCTGCACCGGAATTTCGATTTCATCATCTTTCATGGCTTCTGTATCGTATTTTGGCCATCCGGCACGGAATACGCTTTCTTTGTTGCCAAGTTCTTCCCAGATTTCTTCTGCCATATGTGGTGCAAATGGTGCCAGTAATACAGCAAGGGTATCCAGAGTATCTCTGTCTACTCCGCCTTCCTTCTTAGCGATCGCAACCAGTGTATTTGTATGCTCCATGAATGCAGAAATAACGGTATTCAGGCTGAAGCTTTCCAGACGGGTTGTGATATCATAAACCAGTTTATGACGTACTTTGATCATCTCTTTGGTTGGTTTGATATCTTTATCCTTGCTGTCCATAAGCAGGTTCCAGAGTTTCTTAAGGAAACGGTATACACCATCGATTCCTCTGTCATCCCACTCTGCATCCAGTTCCGGTGGTCCTACGAAGAGTTCATACATTCTTAAAGAATCGCATCCATAATCTCTTACAAGATCATCCGGAGACACGACATTTCCTTTTGACTTACTCATCTTGATACCATTCTTACCTGTGATCATTCCCTGGTTGAACAGTTTGATAAACGGCTCATCAAAATCGATCACACCGATATCGCAAAGGAATTTAGTATAGAATCTTGAATACAGAAGGTGAAGTACTGCATGTTCTACACCACCGATATACATATCTACCGGAAGCATTGCATCTGCTTTTTCTCTGGATACAAGTTCTTCGTTGTTGTGATTATCTACATAACGCAGGAAATACCATGAAGATCCAGCCCACTGCGGCATGGTATTTGTCTCACGTTTTGCCGGCTTTCCACAAACAGGACAGGTTGTATTTACCCATTCATCGATTCCCGCAAGTGGAGATTCTCCTGTTCCTGTCGGTTCATAAGATTCTACATCCGGCAGTCTCAGCGGAAGCTGATCCTCCGGTACCGGTACAGCGCCACATTCCGGACAATGTACGATCGGAATTGGTTCTCCCCAGTATCTCTGACGAGAGAATACCCAGTCACGCAGCTTGTAGTTTACAGTTGCACGTCCGATTCCTCTTTCTTCGATGATATGTGGAGCTTCTTTCTTAAGGACAGAGCTTTCCATGCCATTCCATTCTCCGGAATTGATCATCGTTCCGGAAGCCTCTGTATAAGCTTCTGTCATATTTTCGATTTCTTTACCATCTTTTGCAATAACCTGGATGATCGGGATGTTGAACTTGGTTGCAAATTCAAAGTCACGGTCGTCATGAGCCGGTACACACATGATGGCTCCTGTACCATAATCAGCCAGTACATAATCAGAAAGCCAGATCGGTACCTTTGCTCCGTTCAGAGGGTTGATCGCGTAAGTTCCTGTAAATACACCTGTTTTTTCTTTGTCCTGCAGACGGTCTACATTAGACTTCATAGAAGAATCGAAGATATATTTTTCTACTTCTTCTTTGTGTTCCGGTGTTGCAAGCTCTGCTGCAAGCTTATGTTCCGGTGCAAGTACCATGAAGGTTGCTCCATGAAGCGTATCTGGTCTTGTTGTGTATACAGTGATCTTATCTTCTCTTCCTTCAACCGGGAAATCTACTTCTGCACCGTAAGATTTACCGATCCAGTCTGTCTGCATCTTTTTAACTTTTTCCGGCCAGTCAAGCTTATCCAGGTCATTTAACAGACGGTCTGCATATTTTGTGATACGCAGCATCCACTGACGAAGGTTCTTCTTTGTAACTTCAGCGCCGCAGCGTTCGCATTTTCCGCCTACAACCTCTTCGTTTGCAAGACCTGTCTTACAAGACGGGCACCAGTTGATCGGGAATTCTTTTTCGTATGCAAGTCCTTCTTTGAACATCTTTACAAAGATCCACTGTGTCCATTTGTAGAAATCAGGATCTGTTGTATTGACTTCCATATCCCAGTCATAAAGCGCTGAGATCTCATTGATCTGACGTTTGATATTCGCGATGTTTGCTGCTGTCGATTTTGCAGGATGGGTTCCCATCTTGATCGCATAGTTTTCAGCCGGAAGGCCGAATGCATCCCATCCCATCGGATGAATGATGTAATATCCCTGAAGCAGTTTGTAACGGCTCCACACATCGGAGATAACATAGCCTCTCCAGTGTCCTACATGAAGACCGTTTCCTGACGGATACGGGAACATGTCCAGACAATAATATTTCTTTTTCGGGTTGCCGTTTTCATCCACTTTCGGATTAACCGGATTTTCAGCCCATTTTTCTTTCCATTTCTTTTCGATTGCCTTATGATTGTAAGGTACTGCCATTTTTCTTTCCTCCTGGTATTGTTTCAGTATGAAAAAAAGTGTCTTAACCTTTTATTTAACAGGAAATTCCATCAGGATTTCCTGTTAAATAAAAATCTTTCGCCTCTTTTGATAAATTCAAAGAGACGAAAGATTAAATTCCGTGGTACCACTCTTCTTCGCCGCATCCCGGTAACATAACTTACGGTGCAGCGCACTTGTGATTCTATAACGGGAATTCCCGCTTCTGCCTATCTGAAAACCGTTCAGCAGAAGAACTCAAAGGCGAGTTCAAAGATTTGATCTGCTGCCTTGCACCGCCCGGCAGTTCTCTGTACAGACTCTAATCTTTTACTGATCCTTGTCCTTGTTTTTTTCATATACCTTGTTATTATAAAAATAAATACAAGTTCCGTCAAGAGATTCTTGATTGTTTTCTACGAATTCTTGATTATTTTTACCATTTAAAATTGATTTCCGTTATCTCTCAGCCATTTTCTATATTTTTTATAGTCCGGCATCCACGTCGCCACGACCTTCCAGAATGCAGCGGAATGATTCATTTCTCTACGATGTGCCAGCTCATGCACCACAACATAATCCAGAACTCCCGGCGGCATCAGCACCAGCTTCCAGTTGTAATTGAGATTCCCCACGCTGCTGCAGCTTCCCCACCTGGTCTTCTGCTCCCGGATGGAAATACGTCCATAGGTCACACCCATTTTCCGGGCATAGTATCCGGTCCTTGCACCTAATACTTCTCTTGCCAGATTCCGGTAATATTTCTTTTCTGCTTCCGGCATCTCTCTCTTTTCCTGCCGCTTCATTGCATTTTCCTTCTGAAGCTTTACCTTCTGTCGGATCCAGTTCTCTTTTTCCAGAAGGAACCGGTCAATCCGCTTTTTCTCACAGGAATAGGGTGCACGGACCGTCACCTTTCCTTCCCGGTCAACTTCGATTCCAATACTGCGCCTATCTGACCGGATCAGATGATATTCTATATCCACGACCGGATCACCTCCAGAAAGCGCTCTCCATATTTTTCAAACTTGAACTCTCCCACACCGGAAACTTTCAGCATAGCATTCTTATTTGTCGGTTTTTCGATACACATCTGCACAAGAGTCTTATCGGAAAATACAATATAAGGCGGAACTTTTTCTTCTCTTGCTATCTCTGCCCGCAGAACGCGCAGGATTTCAAAAGACTCTTCCTGCTCTTTATTCAGAACCAGTCCGGCCGTTTTCTTCACTTTTTTCTTCGGTGTTGTCTTCGCCTCTTTCTCCGGTTCTTTTGCCATCTTCATTGTAAATGTCTCCTGCCCTGCAATCAGTGCTTCCGACTTTTCAGTCAGCTTCACAATCATATAAGAATCCGGCGTGGTCTTCAGATATCCTTCTGCCAGAAGCTGGTTGAATATCTGCCTGAGCTTCCACGATGGCGTCTTAGAAAGTACCCCGTAAGCCGGACTGACACCCATGCCATACTGCCGGATCTTCGCATTATTTGCTCCATGCACCGTATCCAGAATCACATTAATTCCATAACGCTGATGACTTTCTTTTACACACATGGCAAGTATCCTTGCCTCTGCCGTCATATCCACGGTATCAAACTGCGTCTTACAGTTTGAACAGTTCCCACAGTAATTGCTTCCGTATTCCCCAAAATACCGCAGAATATAATCACGCAGACATTCCTTTGTAAAACAATAATAAGTCATCTTTTTCAAGCGCTCCTGATCCCGCTCCATCACGATCCGGCGCGTCAGTTCATCCAGTTCCTGATTGTCGCGGTTGTTCTCAATGAACATCTGGTTTGTGATCACATCCTGTCCACTATATAAAAGCAGGCACTCCCCCGGCTCACCGTCTCGGGCGCAGCGTCCCACTTCCTGATAATAGGACTCCAAATTCTTCGGCATATTGTAATGTACGACAAATCGGACATTGGATTTATCAATTCCCATCCCGAATGCATTCGTCGCCACCATGATCTGCTTCCGGTCATAAATGAAATCATCCTGATTATCACGCCGCTCCCGGTCTGTCAGTCCCGCATGATACCTGGTCACGGAAAACCCATCCATTTCCAGGAGTGCGCAATTTTCCTCCACCTGCTTTCTGGTCAGGCAGTAGACAATCCCGCATTGATCCGGATGCTCCTCAATAAATGCTTTGAGTGCGGCATATTTGTTCTTTGGGAACTGTACCGCAAGGAACAGATTCGGTCTGTCGTAACCTGTCATTACTACTTCCGGATCCTCCAGCATCAGGATATCGATCATATCCTCTCTTACTTCTTTCGTCGCTGTTGCAGTAAATGCACTCACAACCGGCCGCTTTGGAAGATACTCTACAAACTCTGTGATCTTTAAATAACTTGGTCGGAAATCCTGTCCCCACTGGGAAACACAGTGCGCTTCATCGACTGCGATCATAGAAATATCCACGCTCATAGCAAAATCCATAAACTCTGCAGTTTCCAGCCGCTCCGGTGCCACATAGATAATCTTATATCTTCCTTCTTTTGCAAAAGCAAGTGCCTTCCGGTACTGCCCCATAGTCAGGGAACTGTTCAGATAGGCTGCATGAACCCCTGCCTGATTGAGGGATGCCACCTGATCCTTCATAAGAGAAATAAGGGGAGATATCACAAGTGTAATACCTCCCATCATCAGCGCCGGAATCTGAAAACAGATGGACTTTCCGGCTCCCGTTGGCAGTATGCCGAGTACATCCCGACCGGACAGGATCGCATCGATCAGTTTCTCCTGTCCCGGTCGGAATCCGTCATAGCCAAAAAATTGCTTTAATACTTGAAATTTATCCAAGATATACTACCTCTTCTTCCGGTTTTTCTGCGGATTCCATCTCCAGCATATAAAGAACCGGCTGCTTTGGAACCATCGGACGGTACGCTTCGTACTCGAACTTGACGGTTACTTTTTTCCAGCTTCTCTGTGTAATCTGCGCTGCCCTTCCAAGATTACATGGATATCCATAGAAACGGATATCATCTGCGCAGCAGGTCATGATCTGTCTTCCCGGAATCAGCATATTTGCCGGCATTCCCTTCGGACGGAAAAGCTGTGCAAGGAAGGTGATCTTCTTGTGCTCGTAGCGCTCCGGATGCTCATATGCATCCACATACCAGGTACCAAAGTCCACATCATCAATGAAGATATGGTCTGCTTTCAGATCATATGGCAGATCCTCTTCTGTCTGCGGGATAATATTGCCATCCACGCCTTCAAAGATCAGCTGTGCCTGCGGGTTCTGGATCTTAAGGGCACGTCTGAACGCACTTCGGTCTGTATTTTCCCCACAACGGTTGATGATGATCAACTCAGATTCTGTAAGCTGGTTCATCAGCATATTCCGCATATTCTTCAGGTACATGTCCAGCGTCTCACCGCTAACCGTTGAGTACACACCCTGAATCTCCCAGTTGCGTGGAAAATCTTCATCCAGGATTTCCTGCAGATCCCAGGTTCCATTGTACTCAATGATCACCTGAACCGGATGATAGATCTTCTCACAGTTTTCAAAGAAAGTTTTATTTAACTTTTCTCTTTCTTCTATATTGAAGAGGAACAGTCCGTTCTCATCCAGATATTTTTCCGAGTACTCTTCCTCTCCCTCTTCACACTGCAAAAGCAATGTCGGACCTTCTTCGATCCATTCCTGCTTCATCAGTGTGTCCTTGATAAATGTTGTTTTTCCACTGTCCAGAAATCCTGTACAGATATATACCGGTGTTGTCATCGCCGCTTGCTCCTCCTAGATATGGAATAACTTAATCAGATCCTCTTCTTTGAGATCTGTTCCGATCACGCATACACGTCCTGTGTAATCAGCCTGTCCCTCACGGACTTCATATTCTTCCGGAACCATATCAAACTGCTTCCAGGAACCGTCTGCCATCTGGATAATTCCTTTGGAACGAAGTACGGTTCCGTAAGCATCTGTCTCAGATAATGCTTTCAGCAGGTAATCCAGTTCTTCTTCTGTATACTTATGAGCAGTCTCCTTGCCCCAGCTCGTAAATACTTCATCTGCATGATGATGTCCTTCGTGTCCGTGGTGATGGTCATGGCATCCGCAGGTGCAGTTCTCATCATGTTCGTGATGATGCTCATGCTCTTCGTGATCGTGATGATGGTCGTGATCATGATCATGACCGCAGCCACATTCGTCATCATGATGATGGTGATGTTCGTGGTCGTCATGCTCATGTGCATGTTCTTCCAAGATACCTTCGATCTCAGCGCCATGCTGCAGGGCATGCAAAACGGCATCTTTTCCAAGTTCTTCCCAAGGTGTGGAAATAATGGTTGCCTCTGCATTTTTCTCACGCAGCATATGCACGCACTCTTCTACCTTTTCATCTGTCATCATCTGGGTACGGCTGATAACGATCGTAGATGCATGCTCTACCTGGTTATTGAAGAATTCTCCGAAGTTCTTGAGATAGATCTTTGCTTTCTTACCGTCAACAACTGTGATTCTTCCGTCAATCTCAATATCTGCCTCATCTTTGACACCCTCGATTGCTTTTACAACATCAGAAAGCTTTCCAACTCCTGAAGGTTCGATGATGACACGATCCGGTGTATAATCTGCAAGTACTTTCTGAAGTGCTTTGCTAAAATCCCCCACCAGTGTACAGCAGATACATCCTGAGTTCATCTCTGTGATCTCAACGCCGGCATCTTTTAAGAATCCGCCATCAATACCGATCTCCCCAAATTCGTTCTCGATCAGGACCAGTCTTTCTCCCGGAAATACATCCTCGATCAGTTTCTTGATGAATGTTGTCTTTCCTGCTCCCAGGAAACCAGAAATAATATCAACTTTCGTCATTTTTCGTTCCTCTTTTCTTATTATTATAATTTCATAAATTAGCCTTTTCTAACTGCAAATTGTTTCCGAGCTATATCGTATCACATTTCTTTAAAAGATGCAAATAAATAGCTTGTTAATGCATTGTGATTAGTGTATAATAGTTTTATAAAATCTCGTACTTTTTTAGTACAAATTCATAAACAAAGGAGACTTGATAATATGGTTAATTTATTGACAGGCCCAAAAGGAAGCGGAAAAACCCAGCAAATGATCGAACGTGCTAACGAAGCTGTAAAGACATGTGAAGGAAACGTATTCTTCATCAAGAAGAGCCACAGAGATACATACAGCTTATCTTTCAACATCAGAGCGATCTGCATGGATGACTATGATGTAATCACCAATACCGATGAATATCTTGGATTTATTTACGGTATGTTAAGCGCAGACCATGATATCAAAGCAATCTTTATCGACGGTATTTTAAAACACGCCGACATCACACTTGAGAACATTCCTTCTTTCATCGAAACACTGAAAAAGATCTCCAAAGAAAATGATGTAGATTTTTATGTCAGCATCAGTGCAACGAATGAACAGCTTGGTAATGTAGATTTTGAAAATTGTACACTCCTTAACTAAGATAGACATTATCCAAAAGGAGGGATGAAGATTTTCTGTAAATCTTCATCCCTCCTTTTATGGTTTTCCAAATGTGACAGAGTACATTCTTTTTATGCTATGATACCAGGGTCAAAAGGTCAGAAAGCCGATGCAAGCTTGCTTGCAAGAGGATTTTTGCACTCTCGCAATCTGGTATCAAAGGGGCAAAATACCTTTTGACTCCAACATCATGCTATTTCAAAGACAAAACCGTATTTGCCTTATCCCCTTTTGCATACTCCAGTTTTACATCATCTCCAACATTGTACTTGATGATCTCAATAAAATCGACTACCGATACATCAAAAATCTCATCTGATCCTTCCAGCATAATGTAGTAATGAGAATCTCCATCTATAACGCCCTGGGCGATTTTCGTGATCTTTCCTTCGATCGTGCCGGTATCCATCTTCACTTCTTCTTTTTCCTTGATTCCATTGGTAAGAAGCAGATTATTGTAGGATTCTTCACATACACTTACCGTATCCCCGATCGCAACAACCTGGTACTTCTGGACATTGACCATTGCATACTTTTTCACAAGTCCTGCATCATCCTTAAGTGCCATAAAGTAAGTCGGCTCCCCGGAAATGTTAAGCAACAGCGGGAAAGTCGCCCGATACTTCAGGTTCTGTACCTGTCCTTCTGCCGATGCCATCGCAGAATCTTCGATCGCACCTGCCACCGGATAATACTTTGTCTCCATAGTTCTCTGGTTCATCAGAACAAATCCCACATTGGACTGGTCACTGTTTACAGAAGTTACTCCCGTGTACACCCATACATCATCATCAATCGCCAGATAATTATATCCGTTTGTTGTCTTCAGACAATCTTTCTGGCTGAGTACACTGTTAAAATACCCATGTTTTAACGTGCCATAATAATCATAAAGCTGTACCAGAAGATCTGCCGAATAGGCTCGGTCGATCCATTCCGGGACTTCATCGATCCTGTAGTCCTGCATTTCGCCGGTGATCGCATTGCAGAGCACCACATGTCCTACCGTTTCTCCTCCGAAAAGACCGATATTATACTTTTTGACCGGTGCTACCCAGTATGGAACACCATTATCATCAATTTCAAAACTAAGGTCTCCGTAAATATAAGTCGGATGCGCAAAACGAAGATGACGGTAAATATTTCTTCCAAAATGCTCGCTGGTCGAATACTTCATTCCCTGCTCCAGCTTTACCATCTCCGTTGTCTGACTTGCCATATCGATCCGGATATATGCAGGAAGTCCATCTTTCCGATTGGTAAACCATTTGATCAGATTCGCATATTTCAAAGGTGACACACGGACCGGACGATCCTTGTAGTTGATCTGACTGTAGATATCGTCCACCTCAAACTGGGATACCATATCTGACATGCTTCCCATCTTCCGGTCTCCTAAAAGCTGCGCAGACTCCTTATCCAGAAGCGGGATCTGGTCAAAGGAAAGCTCCTCGATATCTTTCGTGAATTCGCCCTCTTCTACCTTCAGAAGCTGTTGATATTTCTTCGCATTCACAATCGGTGAAGAAAGAATGGTTCCGGCCAGATAAATCACTAACAAAAGAATAAAAAGACGGACACACCATTTGAAACCTTTGGATTCTTTCATCTCCTTCAGATCAATCGCTCCGTATCGCAAGCCTTTTTTTCCTGCAAACACAAGACCGACCGCAAGCACCAGAACAAGCACAAAATACCACACTCCGGAAGAATGGATATTAAAAGCCGGCAGTGATACATAATACCAGATTCCTGCTGCCACTAAAAGCAGCAGAAAACTAATCGCTATATTTTTCTTTTTCATAAATTCTCCTTTTCATCGTTTTGCCTTACCGAAGCTGTCTTAGAATTTTCTACTCCAAAGTGACGGCGAGAACAGCATCAAGAACGGGAAGATCTCCAGTCGTCCGATCAGCATATCCACGCAGAACACAATCTTCGAGAAGTCTGAGAACTTCGCAAAATTTTCCACCGGTCCTACCAGATTCAGTCCCGGTCCTACATTATTAAGTGTAGTAAGCACTCCGGTAAATGAAGTAGTAAAATCAAAGTTATTGATCGAGATCAGAAGCACGGATACGATCAGGATTAGTATATACGCAATAAAGTATACATATACCCCCCGCATCGTCTCTTCTTTCATTTTTTTCCCATTTACTTTTACGATATTGACTGCTTTCGGATGGATCATAGTTTTCAGCTCCCGGCGGATGCTTTTTACCAGGATCAGAAGTCTTGATACTTTGATACCACCGCCTGTTGAACCGGCAGAAGCACCGATTACCATCACAAGAAGCAGAACACATTTGGAAAGCTCCGGCCACTTGTTGAAATCTGCCGTCACAAATCCAGTTGTCGTGATCACGGATGCCACCTGGAACGCCGCATAGCGGAATGCCTTTAAAAGAGAATGATAACCTCCGGCGATATTGCAGGTGATCACAACGGTTGCTCCTGCAATGATTCCCAGGTAAGCACGCAGCTCCTCATTCTTAAATACACTCTTAAATTCTTTCAAAAGCAGAAAGAAATACAGGTTAAAATTGATACCAAACAGGATCATAAATACGGTGATCACACCATCAATGTAGGCACTGTTGAAGTGTGCCACACTTGCATTGTAGCCGGAAAATCCTCCGGTACCGGCAGTACTGAATGCATGTGTCACTGCGTCAAACAGGTTCATCCCTCCTGCCAGAAGAAAAACTACCTCAATTGCAGTCAGTGCAAAATACATTCCATACAGGATCCTTGCGGTTCCTCTTGCCTTTGGAACCAGTTTATCTGCCTCTGGCCCCGGAACTTCCGCACGCATCAGATGCATGGAATTCTTCTCATCCAGAGAGGTAAGTACCATAACAAATACCAGCACTCCCATTCCACCAACCCAATGTGTCAGGGAACGCCAGAAAAGAATTCCTTTCGGAAGTCCTTCAATCTCAGTCAGGATCGTAGAACCTGTCGTCGTAAATCCGGATACTGTTTCAAAAAAAGCATCCACATAGCTTGGAATACTTTTGCTGAGTACAAATGGAAGTGCACCTGCAAGTGACCAGAAAATCCAGGCCGTTGCAACAATGATCAGACCTTCTTTGGCATAAATCGTCATGTTCTCCGGGCATTTTCTGCCAAACAGCAGATAAATTGCCGTCAGGATCGCAGCTGTAATCAGAAAATAAACCGATGTGTGCTCGCCATAAATAATTCCAACCATCATCGGAAGCAGCATCAGCAGTCCCTCTACTCCCATCATCTTACTGATGATATAGCGTATCATTTTCACATTCATTTCTTTTCACCCCTATTGCTCAGCCAGAATATCTGTGATATCCTTAACTTTCTTCTGGGTCGTAACGATTACAACACTGTCGCCCACCTGAATGGATTCATCCCCGTCCGGAATAATAATCTGCCGTTTTCTTCCGATACATGCGATCAGATTGTTCGGCTTCAGTTCCAGATCCTTAAACGGGATATCTGTATATTCTGTTTTTTCTTTGATAATAAATTCCAGTGCTTCTACTCTTCCGCCAACCAGCTGATACATAGATTCAACATTGACATTCTTGAGAGAATTCTGGCGTGCACGCACATAACTCATGATCGCATCTGCTGTTGCAGTCTTTGCTGATACAATCAGATCGATCCCAAGTTCCTCGACAAGCTGGGCACGTCCGTCTTCGTTGACCTTTGCCACGATCTTGTCCACACCTTTTGTCTTTGCAAAAAGTGCAAGGATAATATTCTCCTCATCCATACCGGTCAGGCTGACCAGGGCATCTGCCTGTTCAATTCCTTCTTCGATCAGAAGGTCATGGTCTGCGGCATTCCCACAGATGATCGTCGCTTTCGGAAGCTGGTCGCAGAGATCTTCGCATTTCTTCCAGTCCTGCTCAATGATCTTAACCTGCATACCAAGTCCTAAAAGCTGTTTTGCCAGATAATATCCGACTTTTCCCCCACCACAAACCAGAATATTCTTCGGCTCTTTCCGCTTTCCGATCAGATGGAAAAATTCTTCAATATATTTGTGGGATGCAACAATATGAAGCCGGTCTCCATCATGGATGACAAAATCACCATTCGGGATGATCACTTCCGTTCCACGTCTTACAGCACATACCAGAACTTTGATCTGGAACTTGCGGTAAAGCTCAGCAAGCGATACTCCGCCCAAATGGCTTCTTTCTTTGACAATGAATTCTACCATTTCGACTTTTCCCTTCATAAAAGTCTCTACCTTTGCAGTATCCGGAAGAAGGATCGATCTGGAAATCTCAAATGCAGCCGCAAGTTCCGGGTTGACAGCCATACTCAGTCTTAAGTCCTCTTTCAAAAGATCGATCTGCTGATAATAGATCGGATTCCTTACACGGGCGATCGTGTGCTTTGCCCCAAGTCTCTTTGCGAGTAGGCAGCTCAGCATATTCAGTTCGTCTGTCGATGCACATGCCACAACAAGATCAGCGCCCGGCACTCCTGCTTCTTTCTGCACTTTCGCATCTGCACCATCTCCGGTAATGCAGAGAATATCAAGCTGATTAAGTGCTTCTTTTAATTTTCCCTCATTTTGGTCAATCAAAACCACATCGTAATTTTCTTCGGATAACTGTATGGTCAGTTTATGACCAACCTTCCCGTCCCCAATAATTACAATTTTCATTTTTCTTTTCCTCTACTTTTTCTCTTAATACTAAACCTTTAATACTAAAATTGTATAAAATACCAATGGGACAGCCGAAGCTGCCACCATCATAATATGTATACCACTTTTAGTACGAAAGTACAATAGAAAAAACCGGGATTTCCTCCCGGCTTTTCCTTATTCTTATTCTTCAGCTGCACGCTTTTCAATTTCTTTTTCCTGTACATCTGCCGGAGCCTGTTCATAACGGGCAAATTCATACGAATAGCTTCCTCGTCCACCTGTCATAGAACGAAGTGTTGTGCAATATCCAAACATGCCTGTCATCGGTACATCCGCTTCAATTACCTGATATCCGCCTGACTGTGGATTCATTCCAAGAACACGGCCACGTCTCTTGTTCAGATCTCCCATAACGTCTCCGGTATAATCATCCGGAACGGTTACTTTCACAGATGCGATTGGCTCAAGAAGAACCGGTCCTGCTTCCATAAATCCTTTCTTAAATGCCTGGATCGTCGCAGTCTTAAATGCCATTTCAGAAGAATCTACCGGATGGTAAGATCCATCATACAGGGTTGCTTTCACGCCAACTACCGGATATCCGGCGAGAGGTCCTTTTAATACAGATTCCTGCAATCCTTTTTCAACCGCCGGGAAGTAGTTCTTCGGAACAGCACCTCCGACTACTTCTTCCTGGAATACATACGGTGTATCCAGATCTCCGGATGGTTCAAAACGCATCTTAACATGTCCATACTGTCCATGTCCTCCGGACTGTTTCTTATACTTGGTATCTACATCCGAGTTCTTGCGGATCGTCTCACGGAACGCAACTTTTGGTGTCTCCAGTCTGATTCCGACTTTGTAACGCTCTGCCAGCTTGCTTGCTGTCACTTCCAGATGCTGGTCACCCATTCCATAAATCAGTGACTGGCGGTTCTCACTGTCATTTACCACTTTCAGTGTCACATCCTCTGCCATCATCTTCGCAAGAGCCTGTGATACCTTGTCCTCATCACCTTTGTTATTCACTACATACTTCATATATGTATACGGTTTGGAGTATTCGGTTCTTCCATAAGATACCGGTGTATTTTTTGTTGAAAGGGTATCCCCTGTCTTTGTACTTGTCAGTTTTGCAATCGCTCCGATATCACCTGCAAACAGTTCCTGAACTTCTACCGGTTTGTTGCCGGATAAGGTGTATATCTTGCCGATCTTTGCTTCTGCATCTGACTCCGGATTGTAAAGGACATCATCCCCCTTTAATACACCGGAACATACTTTTACGAAAGAATATTTTCCGATAAACGGATCTACCATGGTCTTGAATACATATGCGGTCTTTGCGGCTGCAAAATCATGATGTGCTTCAAAGATCTCATTGGTCTTACGGTTGATACCTACGCATTCACGGTATTCCGGACTTGGGAAAAATCTTACGATATCAGACAGTAAGTTTGCAACACCCTGTGCCTGAACATTGGATCCCATTGCTACCGGAACGATATCTCCGTCCATAACTTCTGTTCTCATGGCAGAACGGATCTCTTCAACCGAGAATTCATCTCCCTCAAAATAACGTTCCATAAATGCTTCACTGGTCTCTGCCACTGCTTCAAGAAGCTTCTCTCTGTAAATCTGCAGGTTCGGCAGACAGTAATCCGGAATCTCACACTCTTCTCTCTGTCCAAGTCCGGTGTATCTTCTACCTGCATTCTTGATAACATTGACATAACCTACTAATTTCTCGTTCTCACGGATCGGTTGGAAATGTGGTGCGATCACTTTACCGTATCTTGCGGTCAGATCTTCAACAACCTGACGGAAGCTGGCATCATCCACATCCATCTCAGTAACATAGATCATACGCGGAAGATTATACTTATCACAGAGTTCCCATGCTTTCTCGGTTCCTACCTGCACACCGGCTTTTCCGGAAACAACGATAACAGCTGCATCGGCTGCGCTGACTGCTTCTTCCACTTCTCCGACAAAATCAAAATATCCAGGTGTATCAAGGATATTAATCTTTGCTTTTTCCCATTCAATCGGAATCAGACTTGTGCTAAGTGAGAATTTACGTTTCTGTTCT
This sequence comes from Coprococcus sp. AM97-35, assembly GCF_027697525.1. NCBI lineage: Bacteria > Bacillati > Bacillota > Clostridia > Lachnospirales > Lachnospiraceae > Coprococcus > Coprococcus sp. AM97-35. Next base: position 28,995 of record NZ_JAQESL010000005.1, read on the forward strand.
TCTTTATCAAAATCACTGATCGTATTACCGTTCTCAACAGATCCCATACGATTTGTTGCTCCAGATACATAAGCCATCGCTTCTGCCAGACTGGTCTTTCCGCTTCCCCCATGTCCTAAAAGGACCACGTTTCTAATTTCATCCGTTCTGTAAACCTTCATGCTTGCTGCCTCCTTGCTAAAGTTTCTCATGGATATATTGTACTAAACTTTCTATAAAAACACAACTATTTTATAGAATTTCAACAAAAACTTTCACTTTTACACTTTAAAGTATTGCTTTATTGACAGATAGCCTGTTTTCCTATATTATGAAAGGTAGACTATCACGAAAGGACGAAAGATTATGAAACAGAAAAAAATCGGATTTATCGGACTCGGACTCATTGGGGGCTCTATTGCAAAGGCGATCCGGCGATATTATCCGGATTATGAGATTGTCGCTTTCGACAAGAATAGAGAAACTCTGGCACTTGCCACACAAGAATCCATCATCAATGTGGCCTGTACCTCAATCGATGATAATTTCCGAGGCTGCAACTACATCTTCTTATGTGCCCCGGTTGCTTTCAATACTGCATATTTAAAGCAGATGATGCCTTACCTGCATGATGATATGATCCTGACTGACGTCGGAAGTGTCAAGACTCCGATCCATGACGAGATCATCCGGCTGGGACTGGAGGATTACTTTATCGGAGGACACCCGATGGCCGGTTCCGAAAAGAGTGGTTTTGCCAATTCCAAACCAATCCTGATCGAGAACGCTTACTTTGTTCTCACCCCTTCCGCCAAAGTAGCGAAAAAAAAGGTTGATGCATACGCATCCTTCGTAGAATCCTTGCGTGCACTTCCGATCGTACTGGATTATCATGAACACGACATCGTCACCGGCACGATCAGCCACTTGCCACATATCATTGCCGCAAGTCTGGTCAACTTTGTCAGAGACACCGACACCAAGGATGAGCTGATGAAAACCCTCGCCGCCGGCGGCTTTAAGGACATTACGCGAATCGCCTCTTCCTCACCGACCATGTGGGAACATATCTGTGCACAGAATCAGAGTAATATTTCCCAGATCCTTGGAAATTATATCGAAACATTAAATGAAGCGAAAAAACTGGTTGATTCCGGAGACTCCCAGGGAATCTACAATATGTTCGACCATTCCCGGAACTACCGCAATTCCATGCCAAATGGTTCTGCCGGCCCAATCAAGCGTGCATTCGAGATCTACTGTGACATCCCGGATGAAGCCGGTGTGATCGCCACCATTGCGACCATCCTCGCTTCTAATGCACTCAGCATTAAGAACATCGGAATTGTTCATAACCGTGAATTTGAAGAAGGCGTACTCCGCATCGAATTCTATGACAGCATCTCCTGTGAGAAGGCAGTAGCACTTTTGCAGAAGCATCGTTATATTGTTTATGAGCGTTAATAATTAAATGATGATACCAGGGTCAAAAGGTCAGAAAGCCGATGCAAGCTTGCTTGCAAGAGGACTTTTGACACTCACATCATTAAATGCAAGACAGTCCAAAAAATCTTTTCAGAACTTTGTGTAAATTGGTCACAATGCTTGAAAATAGAATTTTACGAATGAGAGGTTACTATATTATGCAAATCCAACCTGTTAAACAGCTTCGCGGGGAAGTATCTGTTCCCGGCGATAAATCCATCTCCCACCGTTCTATTATGTTCGGTGCACTGGCAAAAGGAACTACTGAGATCACACATTTTCTTCACGGTGCCGACTGCCTCTCTACCATCGGCTGCTTTCGTGCCATGGGAATCAATATCGAAGACACACCTGACCGTATCCTGGTTCACGGCAAAGGCCTTCACGGACTTTCCGAACCTTCTTCTTTTTTAGATGTGGGGAACAGCGGAACCACCACAAGACTGATTTCCGGTATTCTTTCCGGTCAGCCGTTTGCCACCACTCTTTCCGGCGATGCTTCTCTGAACTCCCGCCCGATGAAGAGGATCATGGAGCCTCTTGGAATGATGGGCGCTGATATTTTAAGCCAGAATGGGAACGGGTGCGCACCACTTCTGATCAACAGCCATCTTTCTGCCGGTCAGAATCCATCCCTGCACGCAATCCACTATCACTCAAAAGTAGCTTCTGCTCAGGTTAAATCTTCCGTACTCCTGGCAGGACTTTATGCAGACGGATTAACCCTGGTTACAGAACCTGTACTTTCCCGTAATCATACAGAACTGATGCTGAATGGCTTCGGTGCCAACGTACAGACAGAAGTACATTCTGATGGCAGTGCAACTGCATCTATTCTCCCATGTGAGGAATTATACGGACAGAAGATCCTGGTTCCCGGAGATATTTCTTCTGCTGCTTACTTCATCGCTGCTGCCCTTCTGGTTCCAGGTTCTGAACTTCTGATAAAGAATGTAGGTACCAACCCGACCCGTGCCGGAATCCTTAAAGTATGCAGGGCAATGGGGGCAGACATTACCTATCTAAATGAAAATCGTGACAGTGGTGAACCAACTGCCGATCTTCTTGTACGTACAAGCACTCTTCACGGAACCACCGTAGAAGGTGCAATCATCCCTACACTGATCGATGAGATTCCGATGATTGCAGTGATGGCTGCTTTCGCCGAGGGAACTACGATCATCAGGGATGCTGCCGAATTGAAGGTCAAAGAGACTGAGCGTATCAAAACAACTACAGAAGGACTTCTTGCCATGGGCGTTGATGTAACACCAACCGACGACGGCATGATCATCCGTGGCGGTAATCCGGTTCATGGAGGACAGATCAACAGTTATCTGGATCACCGGATCGCAATGGCCTTTTCCATCGCAGCCCTTGCCGCTGAGGGAAATACTGAAATCCAGAATGGTCAGTGTGTAGATGTATCTTATCCTTCATTTTTTACGGAACTTCATTCCCTTTCCCTGTAATTTCACGCAAAAATATAAGAAAGAATGTGCCTCGGCACATTCTTGCGCCGAGTGCGTTGCTGAGCGCCAGTGGCGCTCGTTAAGCAACGACCGAAGGGGAGCGTAGACCGCTTGCGACATTCTTCATCTTCGTGCGAGTGCGCATCTCCGGCACGCAGGGCCTTTTGTTTCATAGGAAGTTCCTTCGGAATCTCCTATGAAACAAAAAAAGAAAGCCGCACACTACATAAGTAGTGTACAGCTTTCTTTTTTATGCGCCCTGTCACTGTTTCTCTAATCCGTGAATCCAGTCTGTCTTAAGAAACAGAATCAAAAATATCACCGAACTGATAAACCAGGTAAGTGGATATGCCCAGTAGATTACATTGATCACCGGAATAATCCTGATAACAATACTAATATAGGTTACCCGGACTCCGCACCATACAATCATCATAACAAACATCGGAACAATACTTCTTCCCGCCCCTCTCTGAATTGCTGCCATACAATGCGAGAACGCAAGCAGACAATAGAAAAGAGCGATCGTATGTGCCTCTGCAATTCCATATTCAATTGCTTTTTGATCTCCTCCAAACGCAGCGATCAGGTATGGTGAAAAGAAAAAAACTGCTATTCCGATCACTTCTGCTATCCCGATTCCACAAATGGTTCCAAACAATGCCCCTTTTTTTGCCCGGTCATACTCTTTTGCTCCCAGATTCTGTCCAATAAACGTCGTGAGTGCCTGTGAGAAGCAGGTAACCGGAATAAATCCAAATCCTTCAATTTTGGAATATGACCCACATCCGGCCATTGCCAGAGCCCCAAACTGATTAATATTCGACTGTACAAATACATTTGCAACCGCAATAATGGAATTCTGGATTCCTGCCGGTATTCCGTTTACCACGATCAGCCGCAGCATATTCCCATTCATCCGAAGTTCACGAAAAGATAACCGGAACGCCTCTGGTTCCCTACGCAGTTTTCTGATACACAGAACCGCACTTAATATCTGTGAAACAATCGTTGCAAAAGCTGCTGCACCTACACCAAATCCTAAGCCTCCGATCAGCACCAGATCCAGAATCACATTCAGACACGCTGAAATGATCAAATAGATGACCGGACTCTTACTGTCACCAAGTGACTGCAAAATCCCCATTCCAAAGTTATAAATTACAAATCCAAGTGAACCTGCAAAATACACCCTGAAATAAACCAGTGATTTCGGCAGTACCTCTTCCGGCGTACCAATCAGTTTTAAAATCTGCGGTGCAAGGATCAACGCGGCAACCGTAAGAAAAATTCCACATACGCCACCAAATGCCAGTGCCGTATGGATTGCTTTTTTCAGCTTTTCATATTCTCCGGCTCCAAAATACCTCGCAATGACAACACCGGCTCCCACGCCAATTCCCCCAAAAAATCCTACCATCAGGAATATCAGATTCCCTGATGAGCTGACAGCTGCAAGTGCATTATTCCCAAGAAAATTTCCCACGATCAGCGAATCCGCCACATTATACAACTGCTGGAATAAATTCCCCCATAGAAGCGGAATCGCAAACATAATAATCTTTTTCGGAATAGATCCCGTTGTCAGTAGATTAGCGTTTGATGTTTCCCCCATAATTAACCTTGTCCTCCTATAATATTTTAAGTCTATTATACTCCTGATACGGTTAATTCACCAGCAAATATATCGGAAGCAATATTTGATTCTTTTTTAATAAATCATGAATCTATTTTTTCATCAATTATTATAACCTTTTTAAATTATCCTTCAATGTATATTGCATTTTCCATCCTCTTCCATTAAACTATTATGATATATACTATAAATTTTTTGGGGGAATTTTCTATGCAAAATTATCTTGAATTTATCGGAAACGAACTGAAAGCTTTAACTTCTATTCCAAGCCCATCCGGTTATACCAAAGATGTGGCTGCATACCTGATGAAGACTTTATCAGATATGGGATATGAACCACAGCTTTCTAACAAAGGCAACGTATTCGTAACGATCGGCGGAGAGGGGAATCCGCTGGTACTTGCAGCACACGTTGATACCCTCGGTGCCATGGTGCGTTCTGTCAAAGCAAATGGAAGACTGCGTCCGACTACTCTCGGTGGACACCAGTGGAGTACCGCTGATGGGGAAAACTGCACGATCCACACACGCGACGGACGCGTTTATACCGGTGTAGTACTAAATACTGAACCTTCTGTTCATGTTGCAGATTCTGCTGTTGAGACAAAAGAAGAAAATATGGAAATCCTTCTGGACGAAAATGTGGACACTAAAGAAGGAACTCTTTCACTTGGCGTACAGCCTGGAGATATCATCGCCATGGACCCGCGTACCCAGATCACACCGAGCGGTTATATCAAAAGCCGTTTCTTAGATGACAAGCTTTCTGCCGCCATCCTTCTCGGTCTGGCAAAATGCGTAAAAGATGAATCTATTGCTCTTTCCCGCAAAGTTTCTCTCCTTTTCACTGTATATGAAGAAGTCGGACACGGCGGAAGTTTTGTTGCCGAAGATACAACAGAGATGATTTCTGTTGACATGGGCTGCGTCGGATCCGATCTCGGATGTACCGAACGCATGGTATCTATTTGCGCAAAAGATTCCGGCGGTCCTTACAACTACGACGTAACATCCGCTCTTGCCGAAACTGCAAAAGAAGAAGGATTGGATTATGCGATCGATGTGTATCCGCATTACGGTTCTGATGTAGAGGCAACTCTTCGGGCAGGATATGATATCCGTCATGGTCTGATTGGCCCTGGGGTGTATGCATCACATAACTATGAAAGATCCCATATGGATGGGGTAAAGAATACGCTTTTGTTGTTGAAGAAGTATATTCAAAAATAAAAAGTATAAATAGCTAACGGTCAAAAATAAAACATCTGCGATATGCATACCGCAGATGTTTTATTTTTTCAATATTAGTCATATTTTTCTTAAGTCCGGTAAATGCAAGTGCCTCTTCTACCAGTTCTTTTCTCTTTTTCTTATCTTGTCATGATCTGGATGATCGTTTTATCCGTCTCACGCATTCCCTTCTTTGCAAGCTCTCCGATATTACGGATCGTGTTTTCTACACCTTTTTCTACAAGTCCGTCTCCGCCATAGAACTGCTTTCCATTTTTCTGCATCTGAAGTCCCAGAAGCCCTGCTTCTACAGCTGATGCGATTTTTGCCGCGCAGCTTGCCTTCGCTCCATCACACACAACACCTGAGTTAATGGCAACTGCATTTACAATTACATGAGAAATCTCATATGCATGTCCGCCATACAGATAACAGATTCCGGCACCTGCACCACATCCTGCACTGATCGCGCCGCAATATGCAGACAGTCTTCCGATTCCTGTCTTCATATGGATTGTGATCAGATTTGACACAACCAGCGCGCGGAGCATCATCTCTTTTGAGACATTCAGCTCTTTTGCATAGACGATCACCGGAAGAGAAGTTGTCATTCCCTGGTTACCGCTTCCCGAATTGATGACAACCGGAAGTTCACATCCGTTCATTCTTGCATCCGATCCGGCCGCTGCCATCGCTTTCGCACGGTTATGTACACTGTTTCCATATGCTTCCATCAAAGTCTTTCCAATGGCAGCCCCCCAGTTTCCTGTCATGCCTTCTTCGGCAATTGCCCAGTTATAATCAATCTGTCTCTGCAGAACTTCCTCTACGTCTGCAACGTCTACGCAGTCTGCGAATTCAATGATCTTCTCCACAGTCAGAAGAGAACGGTCCGTCGCACAGCTGGATCCCTGCTCTTCATATGCTTTTTCTCTGATGATCTCATCATCTTTCTTTACACAGATCACATTGGTGTGAAAACCTGCGATCTCTACGTATCCGCTGTGTCCGCCTGCACATGCCTTGATCTGGATGTCGAAAATATATTCTTTATCGGATTCCCGGATTGTCATCGGCATAGTATCCAGCATCTTTTTCATTTCTACTTTCTGTTCCCCTGTGATCTCTTCCAGAATTTCCAGTTCTTTTTCCGGACATCCGGCTACAATCCCTGCACAGACTGCTGCACCGATTCCGCGAAGTCCTCCTGTGCACGGTACAACGACACTTTTTACATTCTTAATAATATTTGCACTGACATTTACTTCTACAGATTCCGGTTTTTCCCCAAGAGCCTGAACTGCAACTGCTGCCGCGTAAGCTACTGCAATCGGCTCTGTACATCCCATCGCTGGAAGCAGCTCTTCCTTTAAAATTTCCACATATTCATTGTATATTTTTTGTTCCATCTTTTCTCTCCTCTGTCAGATGACACCCCATTCATCTTTTTATGGTTCCCTGTTTATTTTATAGTATTCCTGCCTTTCCCACAAGCTTTTCTCTCTATTTTTTCAGGTTTTACATAATTACCATGATTACATTCCAAAAATATTCTTTTATTTTTATTTAACGCCTCCGAAAATTTTCCTATAACATTTTTTAGTCAAATTTCTCTGTTATATCATCACAAAATGCCGGGCAACATTTTGTACTGTCCGGCATTTTTCTATCCTGTAGCAATTTATTTTCCAATCTCTTCTCTAGTCTCTTTAAAACATTTGATAATGAAATCAATATCTTCTTTTGTATGGCTCGCGCATACCTGTGTGCGGATTCTTGCTTTTCCTTTCGGTACAACCGGATAAGAAAATGCAACCACATATACCCCTTTTTCCATCATTTTCTTTGCATATTCTCCGGCAAGTCTTTCATCATAAAGCATAACCGGTACACATGGATGGGTTCCTTCGATGATATCAAATCCATTTTCTACCAGCTGCTTGCGGTAGTATGCGGTTACTTCTTCCAGATGGTCACGAAGCTCGGTGCTTTCTTCCAGCATATTGAACATCTCAATACTTGCTCCTGCGATTGCCGGTGCAAGAGAGTTGGAGAACAGGTACGGACGGCTTCTCTGACGAAGCAGATCGACGATCTCTTTTCTTCCTGATGTATATCCACCGGAAGCCCCACCGAGTGCTTTTCCGAGTGTTCCTGTAATGATATCCACTCTTCCTTCTACGCCACAGTATTCGGAAGTTCCTCTGCCGTGTGCTCCTACAAATCCAACTGCATGGCTGTCATCCACCATAACCAGTGCGTTGTATTTATCAGCAAGATCGCAGACACCTTTTAAGTTACAGATGATTCCATCCATTGAAAATACACCGTCTGTAGCGATCAGTTTGACTCTTGCTCCTGCTGCATCTGCAGCCTGAAGCTGTGCTTCCAGATCTTCCATGTTATTATTTTTATAGCGGTATCTTTTTGCCTTACAAAGACGAACTCCGTCAATGATGGAAGCATGGTTCAGTTCATCACTGATCACTGCATCCTCTGCAGTCAGGATAGTTTCAAAAAGTCCACCATTTGCATCAAAGCAGGAAGAATATAAAATCGTATCATCTGTTCCCAGAAATCCGGAAATCTTCTTTTCCAGTTTTTTGTGGATGTCCTGTGTTCCACAGATAAATCTGACAGAAGCAACCCCATATCCTTTTTCATCATAAGTTTTCTTCGCTGCATCGATCAGTCTCTGATTGTCCCCAAGTCCAAGATAGTTATTGGCACACATATTAAGAAGCTCTCTTCCGTCTTCCATTACAACCTTTGCGCCCTGCGGAGATACGAACGGTGCTTCCCCTTTGAAAAGACCATCTGCTTTGATCTGTTCTACTTCTTTTGTATAAATACTTAAAATATCATTTTTTCTTGCCATTTTATTCTCTCCTTCTTCTGCTTTTCCTAATCGTTAATATGTGCCCAGTCAAGGATCACCTTTCCTGACTGTCCTGAGATCATTGCCTCAAATCCTTTTTCATAATCGCGGATATCAAAATGGTGTGTGATGATCGGTGAAATATCAAGTCCCGCCTGGATCATCGTAGACATCTTGTACCAGGTATCCCATACTTTTCTTCCATAAATTCCGCGGATATTCAGCCCATTGAAGATCACTGTCTCAAGATCTACGGTTGCATCCTGTCTCTGCAATCCGAGAAGTGCGATCTTTCCACCATGTTTCATGTTATGGATCATATCAGAAAGTCCCGGCTGGCTTCCGGACATTTCAAGTCCGATATCAAAGCCTTCTGTCATTCCGATCTCATGCATCACATCCGTCAGTTTTTCCTGTGTCAGATTAACGCATCTGGTCGCACCCATTTTTGCTGCCAGATCCAGACGGTACTGGTTCATATCCGTGATTACCACATGTCTTGCTCCTGCAAATTTTGCGATCGCCGCTGCCATGATCCCAATCGGCCCTGCACCTGTGATCAGCACATCTTCACCAAGCATGTCGTAAGATAATGCAGTATGGGTTGCATTTCCAAATGGATCAAAGATCGCATATAATTCTTCATCAATTGCCGGATTGCACGGCCATACATTTGAAGCGGGAATAACCAGATATTCTGCAAACGCACCGTTCCGGTTTACCCCAACACCTTTGGCATCTTTACAGTTCTCTTTATGCCCTTCCAGACAGTTTCTGCATTTTCCACAAGTGATATGTCCTTCACCGGATACCAGATCGCCCACCTTGAATCCCTGTACACCTGTACCGACTTCTACAACTTCCCCGACATATTCATGTCCTGCGGTCAGTCCGATCGGAATAGTATGCTGTGCCCATTCATTCCACTGGTAAATATGTACATCAGTACCACAGATTGCATTTTTATGGATCTTGATCTTTACGTCATTTGGTCCTACTTCCGGAATCTGTACTCTTTTCAGCCAGAGTCCCTGTTCCGGTTTTTCCTTTACTAACGCCCACATTTTATTATCATTCATCTTCATTACCTCCGCATGACACATATGTCCGTTTAACGCGGACTTTTTATTGCTTTTGTTTTTCTATACTTAGGATACCCTATTTTTCTTCTCTTTTCAATCTATTTTCCGTGATACACAAACATTTTACATGTTCATGTTTTTGTAGCGGATACAAGCACATGTGTCTTTCTATTGCAAGCACATTTATTATATATATACAAAAACAGACAGATAAATCTGTCTGTTTTTCACAATGCCCTACTGTCGATTTTCACAATTTCGTTCTGTTTATAACAATCTTTTTTCTTTCTGATGTACCCTTTTTCTCACAAAATAGAAGCACACGACCTGAAGTACAATGGTAATGATCCATGACACCGGATAGGATACAAAAAGTACGGATAAAGATCTGTGGTTCGGAAAAATTCCAAATACCCACACAATTCTTGTTCCCACCGTTCCGATCACTGAAAGCACCATCGGGACTGCTGAATATCCCATTCCACGAAGCGCACCCGGAAACAAATCCATGATCCCACACAGGAAATAAGTGATCGATGTATACGCCAGGATTTCCATTCCGCAGTTGATAACCTTTGGATCTGAAGTATAAACTGTCAGAATCTGCGGTCCGAAGCTATAGGCAAGACCACCAAGCACTGCCGCGATCGATATAGACAGAATCGCACAGTCACGCAGCACCTTATCCATTCGTTTCAGCTTACCCACACCATAATTCTGACTGGTAAAACTCATACATGCCTGGGTGATCGAATTCACTGACATATAAAGGAACCCAAGTATATTGTTCGCTGCTGTATAGCCTGCCATCGCAATCGATCCAAATGAATTAACCGAAGACTGCAACAGTGCATTGGACAAATTGATGACCGTACTCTGGATTCCCGCCGGAACTCCCACCTGGAAAATCTGTTCCATGTAGGCACCATTGATCTTCAGTTTGGAGAAACGAAGCTGATAACTTCCTTCCGACCGGTACAGACAGGTCAGTACCAGCACACAGGAAATCAGCTGTGAAATAATTGTTCCAATTGCAACCCCGGCAACTCCCATATGAAAAAGAATAACCAGTGTCATGTTCAGCGCGGCATTTGCAATTCCGGAAATGATCAGGAAGATCAATGGCCTTTTTGTATCACCGATCGCCCTTAAAATGGCTGCCCCATAGTTATATAACATAAAAAATGGCATTCCCATAAAATAGATCCGCATATATAAGGCAGACTGCCCGATTACATCATCCGGCGTTCCCATAATTTCAAGTGCCCACTTTGCAAGAAGCACCCCGATAACTGCCATCATAATTCCACTGATCAGCGCAAGTGTGATCGAAGTATGTACTGTTTCCGACATCTCCCGGTCTTTGCCCGCTGCATAAAATCTGGCTGCAAGAACATTGGCACCAAGTGAAATTCCGATAAACAGGTTCGTAAACACATTGATCAGTGCTGTTGTGGAGCCGACTGCGGCAAGTGCCTGACTCCCGGAGAATCTTCCTACCACGATGATATCCACTGCATTAAACGCAAGCTGCAGAATTCCGGAAACCATAAGTGGCAGTGAAAAAGAGATCAGCTTGTCCATGATGGAGCCGTTGCACATATCAATTTCAAACCTATTTTTTTTCACATTATTCACCCAGCCCTTCATCAAATGTAAGTCTCATCTGATTCCAGACCACGTTTCCATGTACTGATTCTGAGACACCTTCATTTTTGAATCCAAACCTGGCATAATAAGATATCAGCCGGTCCTTGCAGGTAAGGACAAGTCCCTTTCTTCCCTGCTCTTTTGCATCTGTAATCGCTCTTTTGATCAATTCTCCTGCATATCCATGTTTCCGGTAAGACGGCAGCGTATTTACACCAAAAATCATCTGCCAGTCACCTTTTTCATCATGCATTTCCGCTTTTTCATACATTTCGTCTGTCAGATCTTCCTGATTTGTCACCATACCGTCCACGAAGGCGATCAACTTCTCTTCTTCAAACATCAGCCAGAAATGATCTTTATAAAAAGTAAGTCTCTTTTCAAATTCTTCTTCTGTTGCCGCTTCTGCTGCCGGGAAACACTCTGCCTCCACACGGGCAATTTCTTTCAGATCACTCATATCTGCTGTTCTTATTCTCATCTTTACTCTCCCTCTTTTCCTAATATTTTCAGCATTTTTTCTACATTTTCGCTGGTCCATGCCGGAAATTCCAGTACCGCATCCGGGATATCCTGCCTTCCGGAATCCGGGTTGTGGAACCAGATACATTTCATACCGGCTGCTCTGGCAGCTCCTCCACCGTTAGTCGAATCCTCTACTACCAGACAGTCCTCCGGCTCCATTCCCAGTTTCTCTGCCGTTACAAGGAAAGTATCCGGTGCCGGTTTTGGATGCTCTACATAATCTCCACTCATGACCACTGTAAAATATTTCTCCATATCCAGAGACTTTAATGCATCTTTGATCGCATAAGCCGGAGAGGAAGACGCTACTGCAAGCAGATATCCTTCGTCTTTTAACTGCTTCAATGCTTCTTTGATTCCCGGCATCTCCGGAAATCCTTCTGCCTCTGTAATCTGCGCTTTTTTCTCTTTCATGAGCGCATTCATCTTATCCACATCATCAAAAACCGGCCCATAATTCTCATTGATCAAATCCATGAAGAATCCACGAGTAGAACCGATACACGGAAGGTAGACCTCATAGTCAAGATCGATTCCGTTCTTCTCTTTTAAAATTTCCTTCCAGCAACGATAGTGTAATGGTTCTGTGTTGATCAGAACACCGTCCATATCAAAAATAACTGCTTTCATATCTTTTTAGCCTCGATTAAATGATTTAAATTTTCTTTTCATTCTTATTTTGAATGACGTTTTTAAAGATGTCAAGACAGAGAAGCTAAAAAGAATGTGCCTTGACACATTCTCGCGCCGAGCGCAGTCGCTTGCGACATTCTTCATCTTCGTGCGAGTGCGCATCTCCGGCACGCAGTGCCTTTTGTTTCATAGGAAGTTCCTCCGGAATTTCCTATGAAATAAAAAGAGAGCGACTGTACGATTCAAAAAACGCACAGGCACTCTCTTTGGCTTTTATGGATTTTTCTTAAGGTCTCTGTCCCATTCCACCTTCTAAGGTGATCGTCTCTCCGTTCATATATTTGAAATCCGGTGATGCAAGCTGTACGCATGCACGTCCGATTTCTTTTTCTACATCTCCGTAATGTCCAGCCGGCGGCATCTTTACATTTGCCTTAAATGCTTCCGGATAAGCTTTCTGAAAATTCTCAAGCTGTGCTGTCCATGCGAGCGGGCATACGATATTGACATTGATTCCGTCTGGTCCCCACTCTGTTGCAGCGACTCTGGAAAGTCCACGAATCCCTTCTTTTGCCGCTGCATATGCGCACTGCCCGTAATTTCCGAAAAGTCCGGCGCCTGAAGCAAAATTGATAACAGATCCCTTTGTCTCTTTCAGGTACGGATAGCATGCCTGCATATAATAGAATACCGCATATACGCCGGAATACATTGCCAGATTGAACTGGTCTGTTGTATGATCTGCGATCGTAACACCGGATGCGGATGCCTGTGCATTATTGATCAGGACATCAATTCTTCCGAATGTGTCGATTGCCTGCTTTACTACGTTCTGTACTGTTGCTTCATTATCAGCCCCCGCGCTGACATCAGCCTGTACAGGTAATACTTTGATACCATAGAGTCTCTCCAGTTCTTCTTTGGCATCTTCGAGTTTCTTTACATTACGTCCGGTAATTACCAGATTCGCTCCTTCTTTTGCGTAAGCTGTTGCGATTCCATATCCAATAGATCCACAGCTTCCATCACTTAATACGGCTCTTCCGCCGCCTGTGATAATTGCAGTCTTTCCTGTTAAAAATCCCATAATCAGTTTCTCCTTCCTGCTATCCTTCAACTAGCATACGATTATAATAGCAGAGTTCAGGTCGGAATTCAATACGGAATTGCGTCTATTTTCTGACAATATAGTTATTTTTTTAATTATCGCAAATACAGTTAGAATACAAAAACCTCATTGGACAAGGGTAGTTTATTATATATTTACAACATATATAATAGTGCATTGCAGATGCATGCAGCGATATTGCTGCCACCTTTTCTGCCTCTTGCCACGATATATGGTGTGTCTTTCAGTGAAAGGATTAACTCTTTAGACTGGACGACATTTACGAATCCTACAGGAACTCCGATGACAAGTTCCGGGGTTAATTTGCCATCCTGGATCAGTTCATAGAGTCTTACAAGGGCTGTCGGGGCATTTCCGATGGCAAAGATGATTTTTTTATCAAGGGCGGCTGCTTTTTCCATGCTTGCCACGGCACGCGTGGTTCCGTTCTTTTTGGCAGTTTCTGCTACATCTTCATCGGACATGAAGCAAAGAACTTCGCCTCCGTATTCTGCAAGCTTCCGTTTGTTGATACCTGCTTTTCCCATCTGGGTATCGGTTACAATGACTGCACCATTCCGGATGGCATCCAGCGCTTTTTCTACTGCACCTTCTGAAAACATCAGGTTCTTGGCATAATCAAAATCTGCGCTTGTATGGATACAGCGTTTGACGATCGGTTCTGTTCCTGGGATCAGATGCGTATCTCCCAGTTCTTCTGTTATGATCTCAAAACTGCGTTTTTCTATTTCTGCAGGTTTTACATTTTCCAGTTCTATCTTCACTTGGTATCTCCTCCTTTGATCGTCACACCGATCCCGCATACTACCCGGTCTACCTGATCTGAATTTGCCGCAAGTACGGTACAGATCCTTCCGGTCAGTTCCCTGTATCTGCGCTCAAATGCGTCTATCGGAACCAGGCCATAGCCGATCTCCTGTGTCACAATTACAATATCCGGACACTTTTTTGTTAGTTTCGATGCGAAATCAATTGCTTCTTTTTCCGACCAGTTTTCTTTTTTTATCATGCTCTGGATATATTTTTCAAAATGAAAGACTCCTTCTGCCGCAAAAATATTATCTCCTTCACATAGTTCCCCATCCGTCCAATGAATGTATGGGTTCTGCTTTTTTGCGTACGCAAGCTTCCCCTGGTATGCACCGCCGATTATCATTTTCATTTTTTTATATCTTTCCTTTCATCCGGAATTCCGTACACAACTTCTGTCACCAGATCTGCCATCTCTCCCATCCGAAGATTTACGTTTCCGAGAAGCTTCAGATATTTTTCCATCTCCGGATTGTCTGTCATACTGTCTGAAAACACTTCATTTGTAACAACTACCAGATCATCACTGGCCTTTTGCAGCTTATGGATTCCTGCCAGAATGGACTCTTCTGCATTTTCACCTGCTCCTGACGGATCGTACATTTCATTTGCCACAAGATTGGACATACATTCCAGAAGAACACTTCCTGTCTCTTTTGTCTGCAGGACTTCCGCAGCTTTTTTAAGATCCGTATAGCATTCGATCGTTTCAAACCCTTTGCCTGCACGAAGTCTTCTGTGACGTGCAATTTTCTCTTCCGTTTCCTTCCCGAAAGGCATCATAGTTGCTATATAGTAGCGTTTTTTGTTTCTTTTTGAATGGCTGGCATACTCCATAAGCTTCTGCTCTGCATATTCGGATTTGCCACTTCCACTGCCACCTGTGATCAGATGAAACATTCTGCTGCATTTCCCTTCTCGATAATCTCATATATTTTCTTCATATCCATATTCTCACGAACTGCATTTGCAAGAATCTGATACTGCTTCTCTTTGTAAGCATGGTAGTCCATGGAGTGCATGGCTTCCTCGCCGTATCCTTTTTCTTTCAGAAGTGCCCCGATCAGTGCATCCGCTACTTCCCGGTCATCAAAAATCCCATGTACATAGCAGCCGTACACATTCTTCTTCTGCGCTCCGTCCCACCGGCTCTCATCTGTCACCTGATCACAGATCTGTACCAGCATCTTATGATCTGCAGCATCTTTATCTGAAAAAATAGTTTCCCCCATATGGATCTCATATCCATCCAGCTTTGCACCGGACATTGCTTTTAAGATTCCGGTAACTTCTCCGAACTTTCCGGTAACACGGGTTCTTCTCTTGGTATTTTCAAATACAGTAACGGCAGGAAGCAGCCCCATCGCTTTTATGGTTCCACCACGTTCTACCCCTTCCGGATCACAGATCTCTTCTCCCAGCATCTGGTAACCGCCACAGATACCAAATACCGGTTTCCCTGATGAGGCATGGCGCAGCACTTTCCCTTCCAGTCCGCTCTGACGAAGCCACAACAGGTCTTCCATCGTATTTTTACTTCCCGGCAAAATTACCAGATCCGGATTCCCGAAATCTCCTGCCTTTGACACATACCGGAGAGAAACTTCTTCCCTGCATTCCAGTACTGCAAAATCTGTGAAATTAGAAATACGCGGCAGGCGGATCACTGCAATATCCAGAAGTGCCGCCTTTTCTTTCCGGTCAAACCTTTCTGACAGACTATCCTCATCATCAATATCCGCATAAATATATGGCATCACGCCACATACCGGTATCTTTGTCCGATCCTCCAACATCCTGATACCTGGCTCCAGAATTTTTACATCCCCACGGAACTTATTGATCACCGTACCTTTGATTCTTGCCCGCTCTTTTTCTTCCAGCAACATAACCGTTCCGACGATCTGCGCAAACACACCACCACGGTCAATGTCTCCTACAAGAAGAACCGGTGCATCCACCAGCTCAGCAAGTCCCATGTTGACAATATCATTCTGCTTAAGGTTTATTTCTGCCGGACTTCCCGCACCTTCTATGACAATCACATCATACTTTTCATCCAGTTTATGATAAGCTTCTAAAATAGCCGGAATATATTCTTTCTTTTTACGGAAGTATTCCATCGCCGGCATGACTCCCGCAACTTCTCCGTTTACAATTACCTGACTTCCTACATCGGAGGTCGGTTTCAAAAGAATCGGGTTCATATAAACTTCCGGCTGGATCATGGCAGCTTCTGCCTGCATGACCTGTGCGCGTCCCATTTCCAGACCATCTGCCGTGATAAAAGAATTGAGTGCCATGTTCTGTGACTTAAATGGTGCAACCCTGATTCCATCTTCCTTTAAAACACGACAGAGCCCTCCCGCAAGAAGGCTCTTTCCAACATTTGACATGGTTCCCTGAATCATAATCGACTTTGCCATATTAAAATTCTCCCTGACCTGCATAGAGGATTTCTCCCAGCGCATCGATCAGCTTCTGGTTGTCTCCTCTCTGCCGCATACAAACACGATAATATCCTTCTCCGAGACCTTTGTAATTGCTGCAATCCCGAATCAGGATCTTCTGTTTTTTCAGTTTCTCATATAAATTTATACCGCTTCGCATCAGAATGAAATTGGCATCTGACGGATAATGGGTAATTCCCAGCTTGTTCAGTTCATTTTCCATCCAGATTCTTTCACGGTTCGTAAAATCACAGGTCCGTTTCACACGCATCCCCTCTTTTAAAGATGCCATGCCTGCCACCTGTGCCGGTATCGATACACTCCATGGCTGTCTGGACTGTTCCATCTTCTCCAGAAATTCCATATCCGAAGTAACGGCATACCCGATACGGATTCCCGGAATCGCGTGCATCTTAGTCAGTGAACGGAGGATAAATAAAGTTCTCCATCTCTTGGTATCCGCAAGAATGGATGCCGTAGCTGCATTTTCCGCAAAATCAATAAAACATTCATCCAGCACCATCCGGATTCCGTAAGTCTCACATCTGGCAAGAATCTTCCAGAGCATGCTCCGGTCGATCAGCTTTCCGGTCGGATTATCCGGTGAACATAAAAATACCATATCGATATCTTCATTCAGAAGATCCAGAAAATCTTCTTCCAGCTGAAACCCAGTCGCTTCTCTTTTCTTATAATAACAGATCTCGCACCCGGTCGCACGCAGTGCCTGTTCGTATTCCGCAAATGCAGGAACCGGTATCAGCGCCTTCCTTGGGCAGTCCGCAAGCACTGCCGTAAAAATCAGATCCGCCGCCCCATTTCCACAGATAATATGCTCAGCCGGAACTTCCAGTCTTTTCGCCAGAGCACTTTTCAGTTTCCTGCAGCTGGCATCCGGATAATTTCCAATCTGGTCCATTGACTTTCTTGCCGCTTCCACTACAGCTCTTCCAGGTCCGAACGGATTCAGATTCACGGAAAAATCTGTCATTCCTTTGTGTGTATAAATATCTCCACCATGTACATATTCCATAACCTTTTATTCCCCTTACACCAGTATCATACAATATTTCAGTAATCCAAAGACAAGAAGTGTCAGAAGTGCTGCTCCGTCCATCAGATTTCCGGCTCTTAAAATATCTTTCGGCTCGATAGGACGCACATCATCTCCAATTGTCTCTTTCGGATATAATTTTCCAAAATAATAGGCATCTCCGGCAAGCTGCACCTGAAGTGCACCTGCACATACCGCTTCTGTCTGTGCGGAATTCGGGCTGGCATGCTTTCGCCTGTCTCTTTTCCAGACTGCCCACGCCCTTTTATAATCCATCCTGAAGATCCATGCACTTGCGATCATCAGAAGTGCTGATATCCTGGACGGAATATAATTCCATACATCATCCATTTTAGCCGCAAACCGACCAAAATGTAAATACTTTTCATTCTTATATCCTATCATAGAATCCATTGTATTAACAGCCTTATAAAAAAATCCAAGTGGTGCCCCACCGATCAACATAAAAATGAGCGGTGCGATCACTCCGTCTGATGTATTTTCGGCTACCGTTTCTACCGCTGCCTTTGTCACTCCGGCCTCAGAAAGATTTCCGGTATCCCGCCCTACGATCATCGATACCGCATGTCTTGCCCCCTCCAGGTTATGGTTTACGAGCTGTACATAAACCTTCCGGCTTTCATCTTTCAGGCACTTTCCGGCAAGAAGCTGATAACACCAGAAGGTTTCCAGTGCAAATCGAAGCCAGAAGCTGACCTTTCCGGCAAGATACAAAAGTCCCCACGGAATTCCGACGGATACCATAACCACACCAAACCACAGAATCCCCCCTGCGATTCTCTCTTTTCTTTCCTCATTTTTGCAAAATCCGCGCAACCATTTTTCCAGCCTCGAAATCCACTTTCCAATGATCCGCACCGGATGATAGAGCCATACCGGATCTCCGAAAACCGCATCCAATGCCATTCCTGCTATACATGCCATCAAAGAACTCATATCTCCTCAATCTCCTCAAACTGTCTGTTTCCCTGCTGCCATTTTTCTTCCTCAATTTGAAAATGAAAACCTTTTCCGTTTTTCACCTGCCAGTGGTAAAATTCTTTCTTTTCCGGATCAAATGCTTCCATCACCGACATGATCGTTCCCCCATGAACCACAAAGGCAATCTTCTTCCTTTTTCCCTTTATCATCTTTTCCATCATCTCTTCAAATCCGCAAACACATCGTTTCCGGAACTCCATCGGATCTTCTCCTCCCGGAAATGCCTTTGTACCTCCAGAATCAATCCAGCTCTGATACTTTGGATTCCCAGTCAGCTCCTGATAATTCTTCCCCTCAAAAAGCCCAAAATCGCATTCCCTCATCTTATCACAGACAACCTGCTCCGCTCCCGGGAAAAGAATCTCTGCCGTCTGCCTGCACCTCCTGAGCGGACTGACAATCACAAGCTCCGGCTCCCACTTCGCACGTCCATTTTTCTTCCCGTATCGTCTGTTTTCTTCTTTTTTCAGAATATACTCCGGAACGCACTCTGTTTTTATTTCTTCATCCGTCACCCCTATATACCGTTTTTCCAAATTCCCTTCCGTCGCAAAATGCCGAATCAGTCTGACTTCCATCTTCTATATGTCTCCTCTTCCTTTCCCTGCTTTTTCATTGGATTCCCTGCACAATCAATCCCCCGACTAATAATGCCAGCTCACAAATCTGCAGAAAGTATCCCGCCAGATCCCCGGTAACGCCTCCAAACTGTTTCCTGCTCATCCGGTAATAATATCCAAATACTGCTCCTGCAATTATAAGAAGTACCACCATACCAACCGGCGAGCAGATATACAAATATCCTGCCACCAGGATCAGGTATACGATCATTGTGAACCTTACTGCCTTTTTCTGTGCTCCGTCCTGGAAAGTCTTCACAAGACCACTTCCTCTTGCTGCCGGAAATGTCATTACAGCAAGCCCACTGAGCGCTCTTGAAATTACATATCCTGCTGCTACTACAGGAATCATCTCCGTCCGGATTTCACTCCATACGCCAAGGCTTCCGGTAAAATAACAGCAGATTCCGATGACCGCAAAAGCACCGTTATGCGAATCTTTCAGGATTTCCAGTTTCTTTTCTTTATCTCCCCAGGATCCAAGTGCGTCCATCGTATCCATAAATCCATCCAGATGGATTCCTCCACTTACAAAAACTGGTATCAATGTCATGACCGCAGCAAACATCAATCTTCCACTGTGTACTTTTGAAAAAATATTTCCATCAAGAAACATTCCTGCCAGATAAATGATTGCTCCGGTCACAACACCGATCAGCGGAAAAAAACACATCGTATATTTCATATTTTCCTTGTTCCACTCAATGCGCGGCATCGGTATTTTGGAATACATAGAAAACGCAATGATCATCGGTTCTAAAAACTTCATCTTTCTTCCTTCCCATCCAGTACTTCATACTGCTCTACGTGAATATCATCAAAAGTTCCCATTTTGCGGTACACCTGAAGTCCCATCTCAAGAAGCGGCATCGCTGCCACTGCTCCTGTTCCTTCCCCCAGACACATACCACATGTGAGAAATGGTTTTTTTTCTAAAGCATCTAAAATCTTTCTTGACGCAGGTTCATCAGACAAATGGGATGGTAAAATATATCCTGCACATTCCGGAACCATCCGTACCGCCACAAGTGCAGCCACTGCAGAAATAAAGCCATCTATCAGCACCGGAATCCGGTAGATCGCCCCACCAAGATATACACCTGCAAGTCCTGCTATGTCAAGTCCTCCAACCTTGGAAAGTACATCGATCGCATCTGTCTTATCCGGCTGCATCCGCTCAACCGCTTCCCGGATGACCTGTACCTTCTTTCGCAGACCTTTTTTCGTCAGACCTGCCCCCTTTCCTGTCATGACCTTCGGATCCTCTCCAAGCAATACAGAGGCAACCGCACTGCTGGTCGTTGTATTTCCAATCCCCATTTCACCTGTCGCAAGAATTTCGTATCCCGCTTCGGCACACTTCTTTACCATCTGAATTCCAACTTCTATCGCCTCAACTGCCTCTTCTCTTGTCATCGCCGCTTCTTTTGCAAAATTGTGTGTGCCATACATCACTTTGTATTCTTTCTTTGTCACAGACGGCACATCTGTTGCCATTCCTACATCCACCGGGAAAAGATCTACCTTTGCCTCTTCTGCCATGATGCAGACGCTTGTCTCTCCTCTTGTAAAATTATCCGCCACGATTGCCGTTACTTCCTGACCGGTCTGTGTCACGCCTTCTTCTACCACACCGTTGTCCGCGCACATAATGATCAGCCCGCGCTTTCGCAGTTCAAAATCTGAAGTCCCCTTAATCCCGGCAATCTGGATCACCGCATCCTCCAGACTTCCCAGGCTAAACAGCGGCTTCCCTACCGTCATCCAGTGAGCCCGCGCCTCTTCCATTGCATTTTCATCAAGTGGTTTTATTTTCTCTTTCCATCTGGTCTCTTCCATCTGTAAGTCTAATCTCCTGTCTTTTCGATTTGTCTTTGTCAGCTTTTTACTTGCTTCTGTAGGTTCTACACGCTTCTACAAAGCGTTTGGCCACTTTGGGGTTGGAATAAAAGTATAAATGCGGAAATCCCGCAAACAGATTCCCCTTCATATGAACAGCCTGCCATTTTCTCACACCATCCGGCTTTACGGCAAGTGTATCCTCTCCGTTTTCCGTAGAATCCCAATAATGGAACTCATGCGCCCGGATCTTCTCTCCCTTTTTCATATACACTCCGTTCATTTCCGCAGTCAGCTCAATGTATCCGAATCTGGTAAGTCGCCCTTTTTTGATCCCTTTTCCCGGAAGTGCCCCCACCATCGGATAGTGCTTTCCATCTTCCCCTTCCAGCTCTTCTGTCAAATATAAAAATCCTCCACATTCCGCAATACATGGAATTCCATTTTCAATCTGCTTTCTTACATCTTTTCGCATAGCTCTGTTTTCTGCCAGATGTTTCGCACAAAGTTCCGGATATCCACCACCAAATAAAAGTCCGTCTAAATGTTCCGGAAGCCTTGTATCCTCCAAAGGACTAAACGGAATAATCTCACATCCAAGCTCTTTTAAAAGCTCCATATTATCCTTATAATAGAAACAAAAGGCCAAGTCACGCGCTACGCCGATACGCACTTTTCGTCCGGCTGCTTCCTGTTTTGCCTTCACCGGATGATACTCCATTTCTTTTGCTTCCCAGGCAATTTTCAGCACCGATTCCATATCAAGTGTCTCTGTCAGAATCTCTGCTGCCCGGTCAATCTGTTTTCCCAGGTTCCCTATTTCCTCCGGAAGCATCAGTCCCAGATGCCGACTCTCCAGATGAAAAGCATCCTCCTCCGGCACATAACCAACCACCTGAACCTGGAATCCCATTGTCTGCAATCCCTCTTCGATCATCTTCTTCATCTTCGGATACAGCATCGGGGAAATCCGGTTCAGAATGATTCCCCGGATATTACTGTCATTCCGGTATTCAATCATTCCCTTCAATACTGCCAGGATTGTCGATGCCATACCTCTTGCCGGAACAACCAGGATTACCGGAAGTCCCAGGGTTCTCGCAACGTCATAAGTACTTGCCTGATCCGAATCCAGACTGATCCCGTCATAGTACCCCATCACACCTTCTGTCACCACAAGCTCCGCGCCTTCCGCATGATGCATAAACCGCTCTTTCAAGCGCTCCCGGTCACAAAAATACAGATCCAGGTTCTCGGAATCAATTCCCAGCACCTCCCGGTGAAACATAGGATCAATATAATCCGGTCCGCATTTGCAGGCGCGTACCTTCTTTCCGGCATTTTTAAATGCTTTCATCATTGCCATTGTCACCGCTGTCTTTCCACTCCCACTGGCAGATGCCGCGATTACAATTCCGGGAATTTTCATTCTGTATCTCCTCCGTCTGAAATAATATAAATCGGATTTAACCCGGTCATCATGTGATATCTTCCAAGTTTCTTTGACTTTGCCACATTCAGTTGTATGATTTCCGGATCTGCAAGCAGTCCTTCCTCCATCGCCTCCATCGCTTCCTTCACGGTTTCCAGCGAAATTGCATTGATCACGATACGGACGTCCGGATTTTTTTTCTTTATGCACTGAATAATTTCTTTTAACTGTCCTGTACTGCCTCCGATAAAAGCATGGGTCGGCATTTCCAGTGCTTCCAGTGCTTCCGGTGCAACTCCTTCTATAACCTGAATCTGGTCTGCCCGGAATTTCTGCATATTCTTCCTGATCAGTTCTGCACCCTCCGGATTCTTCTCTATTGCATAAACGCGGAGATTCTCTCCCTGAAGAGCAGCCTCTATAGACACTGAACCGGTTCCGGCCCCCACATCATATATTACTGCATTCTTTGTAAGCTTCAATTTTGCAATGCTGACTGTCCGCACTTCCTCCTTCGTCATCGGAACACTTCCACGGATCAGCTCCTCATCTGCAAGATGAATTCCTGTTCTCTTTTCCGGCTTTGGATTCTCGATCAGAATAGTGGTAAGATCACCAAAATCTTCTGCCAGAAGCTCGTTTCCTTTTTTGATTACAATCTCTTCATCCGGATAAGACAAATGATTTCCAACCGAAACGGTTACTTGTTCCAGATGGTAATATTTCAGTTTTTCGCAGATCTCTTTTCCCGCACTTTTTCCAAGGATCAGAAATGTCTTTTCATGGTTTGCAACTACATGGATAAAATTCTGACTTCTTCCATGCATGCTGAGAATCTTCGCATCCTCCCAGCTTTTTCCAAGCTTTGCCGCAAGATAGATTACAGATGAAATCCCCGGAAAAATCTGTACTTCATATCCGTCTTTTTTCAGAATATCCGCCAGCTTTTTTGCCCCGCTGTAAAATCCGGTATCCCCGGAAAACAGCACCGTACATCTGGTCTTTTCCTCCTGCTCATCTAGGATTGCTCTGATTTTTTCCGGCAGATACTCTGCATAGCAGCATTTCTTTTTTTCCCGGAATCCTTCCAGCATCCGCGTAGCTCCGATCAGCACATCACTTTCCGCAATGATCTTTCTGACCTCTTCCGTAAGCGTTCCTTTGCTTCCCATCCCGATCCCGGCAAGATTTACCTGGCATTTTCGGTTTTCCACAGTTATTCCTCCAATCGATAGCCTCTCGGTGTCACCATTTTCCCATCCACATTTCTCGTCTGGCTGTTGCCGATATAAACGGTTGTAAACATATCGACCTCCGTATCCTTCAGCTCAGAAAGTGTCAGAATATGTGCATCTTCGCCTTCACGTCCGATGTTCCGCACATAACCGCAGACTGTATCCGGGCTCTGGTACTCCAGGATATACTCGCATGCCTTTTTCAGGTAATCTGCCCGTTTCCGGCTGGACGGATTATACAGACAGATCACAAAATCCGCCATCGCAGCTCCGCGGATCCTCTTTTCAATCTTCTCCCACGGTGTCAGAAGATCACTCAGACTGATCACTGCAAAATCATGCATCAGAGGTGCACCAAGAACTGCCGCACCGCCATTTGCCGCCGTGATCCCCGGCACGACCTCCAGCTCCACCTCCGGGTAGCCCTGTCCCATCTCATAGAGCAGACCTGCCATTCCGTAAATTCCGGCATCCCCACTGCATACCATAGCTACCGTTCTTCCTTTCATCGCCTCATCCATTGCCATCTCACAGCGGATCACTTCCTGCCGCATTGGTGTGGAAAGATACTTTTTATCCGGAAACCTTTCCCGTATCAGTCCCGTATATACGGTATACCCGATAATAACCTCACTTTTTTCCAGTGCCGTGGACGCCTGGTATGTCATTTCTTTCTCAGCACCCGGTCCAAGACCGATTACATAGACTTTTCCAATTTTACACATTTCCTGCACCTTCTTTTCCTTTGCCCTGCCTGAACTCTGTTGTAAACTCCGGATGATATAGAAGTGACCGTTCATACTCTCCGCCAAGAACCTCACCAACCACGATCAGTGCTGTCTTTGTAATTCCATTCTCCTTTGCTGTCACCGCAAGATCTTTCACCTTACATCTGCACACCTTTTCATCCTCCCAGGTTGCCTTGTAAACGATCGCTGCCGGAGTCTCCGGCTGATAACCGCCTTCGATCAGACGCTTCGACAGTTCTTCCAGCATCCCGGTACTTAAAAAGATTACCATCGTTGCCTGGTGCGCAGCGAAGCTTTCAATGGATTCTTTTTCCGGAACCGGTGTTCTTCCTGCCATCCGTGTGATCACCACAGACTGTGAAATCCCAGGAAGAGTATATTCTGCATTCAGTGCAGATGCCGCTCCGCAAAAGGAGCTGACTCCCGGGCACACTTTATAAGAAATATTCTCCTTTTCCAGCAGATCCATCTGCTCTTTGATCGCACCATACAGACACGGATCACCCGTATGCAGCCGGACAACTTTTTTTCCCTGCTTCTCTCCGGAAATCATCACTTCCGTCACTTCTTCCAGCGTCATCTTCGCACTGTTGTAGATCTGACAGTCCTTCTGACATACGGTAAGAAGCTCCGGATTTACCAGTGAACCGGCATACACCACTATATCTGCTTCCTCCAAAAGCTTCT
Source organism: Coprococcus sp. AM97-35 (assembly GCF_027697525.1). Taxonomy (NCBI): domain Bacteria; kingdom Bacillati; phylum Bacillota; class Clostridia; order Lachnospirales; family Lachnospiraceae; genus Coprococcus; species Coprococcus sp. AM97-35. The sequence goes on from NZ_JAQESL010000005.1 coordinate 54,572, forward strand.
GCCCCCGTACTGTGATCAAATCCACAGCACCGCTTCCTGCTCCAACAAAATGAATCATTTTTCTTTCTCCTTTGCTATTACAATTGAAAAATATCCCGCATCTTCCGGTATTTCTTCTGTGCGTTTGTAAATTTTTTCTCCATCCATTCCGCAGTTCATGACCATTTTCGCCTGCTGTCCTTCCTCTTTCAGAACAGCTTTGACCTGCGCCATCTTTTTCCCGGTCTTCATAAGAACCTTCGTCCCCGGAAGCTTCAACTTTTCTTCAATTCCATAGGACACCGGAAAAACATGCAGCTCCTGCCGGTTCTCCACAAGCGAGATCTCCAGCCTTGCTGCCGCAGCACAAAAAGACGGAATCCCGGAAAAGATCTCCCCCTGATATCCCATCTTTTTCAGTCTTTTATAAATATAAATTCCTGTCGAATACACGGTCGGATCTCCAATCGTCAGAAAAACCAGATTCTTTCCTTTCTCCAGAAGCTCTGACGCCTTTCTTGCACCCGCATCGTGTATCTCTTTCAGTAGCTTTTTTTCCTTGATCATTGGCATAGGAAGATACAGCCGCAGCTTCTTTTTCGTCTCCGGCTCTGCCTCACACGCAATCCTATATGCCAGACATTCTTTTGCAAATGTCTCTTCTTCCCCCTCTTCCAGTTCCGGTTTCTTTAACTCCGGACTGCCAATTGGAAGTACCAATACCTGACACGCTTTAATCGCACGAATTGTCTTTATCGTCATCAGTTCCGGATCTCCCGGACCTACACCCGCAAGGTCAAATCTTCCTGCCATTTTTTTGTCATACCTTTCTACCTATCCGATCTTTTCCCTCAGTTTGTCCACAAGAGATGTCTTCCCAAGAATCCCGAGCTCATCCGAAAACATCAGCGCCCCGACCTTCATCTTCTCGCCTGCACGCTTCGCCAAATGATACTCGATCTTCTCCATCACGGTCCGCATCGTCTCTTCCAAAAGTCCTCTTTCTTCCAGAATGTCCAATGCTTCCTTCGTCGTAAAACACTTCATCAGAGCACAGACTGTCTCACGGTCTGCCCCTGCCATTGCCGCATGGACGGCAAGCACTTCCATTCTTGCATCTGCCTGTCTGGAATGGGTATTCATTACACCTGCCGCGATCTTGACCAGCTTTCCGATATGTCCTACAAGCAGCAGTCCGTCCATCTTCAGCCGCACGCCGTCATCAATCGCATCCCCGATATAATTGCTGCATTTCACCGCAAGCTCCTGGTCATACCCAAGTGTCTGCCTTAAAAAATCATTTCCATAATTTCCCGGTGTCAGATAACAATACCGGTGACCTTCATCACGAAGCATCTTCATTTCCAGGAAAATAGTCTGCGTCAGTGCCTGTTCACTCATCGGTTCTACGATTCCTGATGTTCCGAGTACCGAAATCCCACCTTCGATCCCAAGTCTTGGATTAAACGTTTTCTTCGCGATCTCCACGCCCTGCGGAACATAGATCAGAACGTCCGCGCCACCATCCCAGTCATATTTCTCAATCTGGCTTTGCACCGCTTCCCGGATCATCTGCCGCGGAACCTTATTGATCGCCGCTTCCCCTGCTTCCTGCTCCAGCACCTTCCGGGTGAACCGCCCTACTCCGATCCCACCATCTAAGGTCATTCCTTTTTCCCTTTTTTTCGTGACCTTGGCGTAAACGAAGATCCCGTTCGTCACATCCGGGTCATCTCCGCTGTCCTTCTGAATGGCACAGCTGACAGATTCATTTTCTCTTTGGATCTTTTCTACTTCCAGATACAGTTCGATCCCTTTCGGCGTCATAAGAGATACCTGGCGGATTTCCTCCCCGGAAAAGAGCATTGCCGCTGCCGCCTTTGCTGCTGCCGCAGCACAGCTTCCTGTTGTATATCCACACCGCAGTTCTTTTTGATTTTTCCACACGACCTGCATCTTGTCCATTTCCATTTCATCTCCTTAGTATTCGATGCCTTTCCTTGCCCGGATTCCTTTTTCAAAAGGATGCCGTACCATCTTTACTTCCGAAATATAATCTGCCAGCTCCAGAACCTCATCTGACGGATCCCGTCCGGTCAGAACCACTTCCAGATTGTCCGGTCTGTCTTTTAAGAACTGCACCGCCTCTTTATTCGGGATCAGTCCATACCGGTATGCCGCCATAAATTCATCAATCACAAGCATATCATAATCCCCTGTACTGATTTTCCCCAGGATCGTATTCCACAGCCTGCCATACATCTCTCGGACTTCTTCCTGTTCCTTTTCGGAAAGTGTCTTAAAAAATCCATAGCTTTTTTCCAGATGAAGTACCTCGATCTCCGGGATCCGATCCAGGATCTTCAATTCTCCCGAAAATTCATTTTTTAAAAAACGGGCAAACAGAACCCGCATACCACTTCCAGCTGCGCGAACTGCAAGCCCCGTTGCCGCCGTCGTCTTTCCTTTTCCATCTCCACAGTAAATGTGCAAAAGTCTATTTTTCATATGATTCCAGCTTTCCCATTTCTTCTGCAAATACAAGCAGTTCTTTCATCTTCCGGTTGGTTGTTCCAATCACAATTCCTGCATTTATCACCTTTTTACACTGCCTAATCATCTGCTTTGCCCGTTCAAATGCACGGTCGCTTACCGGTTCAAATGGCTCTTCTTCGATTACGCTGACCGCCAGATGTTCTGCCAGATGATAGTCAATATCATTAGTATACAGGATTCCTGCCGAAAATGGAATCTTTGCTTTCTGAAGGTTCCGGTAAACAGGGATTCCACTGCCTCCGGAAGAGATCACAAATACTTCTGCCTCTCCCTCCGCCTTTGCAAGCTCCACACTTCCGAACACAGGATCAAAATGCCCGTTGTCGATCTCATAAAGTTTCTGGATAAAATCTTCTTTAAAAATCGCCTCCGGCTCTCCATAACCGAAAATTGTATCTCCTTTAACGCACAGGATCTTATCCGAGATCTTCTGCGCCAGATCGATCTCATGAAGTGACATAATGACCGTGATCTGCTTTTCTTTCGCCATATTTTTCAAAATAGTAAGCAACTCCAGCTTATAACGGATATCCAGAAAAGAAGTGGGTTCATCCAGGATCAGTACCTCCGGTTCCTGGCAGATCGCTCTTGCCAGAAGGATCCGCTGTCTCTGCCCGTCACTGATCGCCTCAAAACTTTTTTCTGCGTATTCTGTTGCATGGACAATTTCCAGTGCTTCCTGTGTCTTTTTCTCATCTCCTCGCGTTAATATCCCGAGCCGTCCTGTATAAGGATACCGCCCTGCTGCTACGACCTCATAGCAGGTCATCAGCTCCGGCTTTGCCCGCTGTGTCAGTACCACTGCCATCTGCGTTGCAAGCTCTTTGTAAGATAAGTCTTTCAGATTCTTTTCACCGATCGTCACCTTACCTCCAATGAGCGTAAGCTGCTTGGTAATACTTTTTAAAATCGTAGATTTCCCGGAACCGTTTGGTCCGATCAGTGTCAATATCTCACCTTTTTTAATCTCTGTACAGATATCATGGATCAGTACATTTCCATGATATCCGACAGAAAGATCTTTCATCTGAAAATAGTTCTCACTCATATTTATTTCCCTTTTCTTCCTTTTATCATCATGAAAATTACGATCGGTGCACCAAAGATCGAAGTCACAGTACTGATATTCAGCTCCAGTGGTGCAAATGCCATACGCGCGATCAGATCACATCCCATACAGAACACCGCCCCGCCAAGGAATGTTGCCGGTATCACAACCAGCGGTTTTGCCGTCCCGAGAAGATGCTTGATCAAGTACGGAACTGCGATTCCAACGAATGAAACCGGTCCTGCAAATGCGGTCACACATGCGGAAAATACACTGGAAAGCAGAATCAGAAGCACACGGAACACACGAATATTGACCCCCATACTCTGCGCATACATTTCTCCCAGCTGATACGCTCCGATCGGCTTTGACAGGAAAAAGGTAAGGATCAGTGTGATTCCTACCATAAGCGCTGCTACCTTTACATTGCTCCAGCTCATACCGGAAAAGCTTCCCTGTGACCAGCCATGCAGATTCACGATATCTGAATCCTCCGCAAAAGTCACTACAAAATCAGTTACTGCCGAGCAGATATAACCGATCATGATTCCGCCCACCAGAAGAGTTGCCATATTCCGGATTTTTCTTGCAAGAAGCAGGATAAATCCAATTGAAAGCATAGATCCGATAAATGCTGCAATGATCAGTATATAAGATGATACCAAAGTGTAATATTTTAAAAAGATGATCATCGCCAGAGCGACCATCATCTTTGCACCCGAAGAAATCCCCAGTACATACGGTCCTGCGATCGGGTTGGAAAAAAATGTCTGCAATAAAAATCCGGAAAGGGCAAGTGCCCCTCCCAGAATCCCCGCCATCAGGACACGCGGAAGACGGATTTTCCAGATAATATTCATCTGCACCTGTGTTCCTTTTTTCAGAAACAGGATCCGTAAAATCTCAGGAACCGAGATCTGTACATTTCCGGTATTGATGTTCAGCACTACGATCATGCAAAAAAATGCTGCCAGCACCGCAAAGACTCCCATATATCTTGTATTCCTTTTCCAGTTATTTTTCATTCCTGCCTGTCCCATTTTCTTCTCCGTTTTCTATTTTACATGGTATAAAAATGTCATCTTGCTTTCATCGCCGCCTGTCAGCATCAGATTCATATCCGTGATCAGTTCCCCAACGATATCGGTTGCCTGATACAGATATTTACCGGTACACCATACATTTCCTTCTTTGACTGCTTTGAAATCAGAAAAAAGTGCATCTTTTTCTTCCAGATCTTTTACACTGTTGATTGGATTATCGATACTTGAATTATAAATCAGATAATCTGCATCCGCCGCCTGTGCGTAAAACTCTTCCATTGTAAGTTTTACTGCTGAAGTATTACTGTCATCGCCAGTCAGATCATCGAATACATATCTTCCACCGGAAAGTTCGATCATTTTCGGAATATAATCATCACTTCTTCTTACTACCACCGTTCCGTCACTGCTTACATAGAAAAATGCAACTGTCTTCTCGGTATTCTTAAAATCTTTGAGCGCATCGACATTTTCCACCTGCTTTTCAAAAAATGCATCCGCTGCATCTTCTTTATTCAGCATTGCTGCATAAAGTTTGATCCATTCAGTTCTTCCTAGAGGATGCGATTCATAGCTGGACCGGTCGATCATCACCGGGATATCCAGAGATTCGATCATCTCCTGTACCTTCGGTGTGTGAAGGATCATGGTCGATTCGATGGCAAGATCACAGTCTTCGTCTACCAGCATCTCATAATCCGGTTCACTGTATTTCCCTGCAAATTTCATTTTCCCGTCATCCATCGCTTTGACTGCATTTTCAATATACCATCCGGAAGCCTGGGTACCTGTCATTGTGATATTATACAGAGAATCGATCGCATTAAAAAGTGCCATTGCAGATGTCGCCGCAAGATAAATATGATCCAGCGGCTGCTGAAGGATCACGTAATCCTCCTCGGCTCCATCCGGCACATCCTGATTTTCCGGGACGACCAGAAATTTTGCATCGTCTTTGATATCGATCATCTTATAGCCGTCTTTGTAGTAATATACCTGAAAACCTTCGGCATATTCCAGATCCATCGCGGATTCATAAGTGAGTCCGTCAATCTCCGGACCTTTTTTTTCTTTGGCACTTTCTTTCGTACTGCTGCTTTCTGTTTTTTTTGTATCTTTTGTATTCTTTTTCGTCTGCCCGCATCCGGTCAGTGCTGCCGTCCCAAGCAGCACTGTACTCAAAAGAATGCACCCCAGACGCATCGTTCTCTTTTTCATTTTCTACCTCTGTATCCAAAAAAGAATCTACCTAGTTTTTTGCAGAAGAATCTGTACTGTCTGTCTGCGCGAAAATTGCCTCGTAAACCTTGCTCCACTCTGCTTTTGCATCATCCTTTTCCTCATCTGCTGACCGGTCAACGATCATCGGAACATCCAGAAGAACAAATTTTTCTGCCAGCTCTTCGTATCTCTTCTGCTGATCTTCTACCGACATTTTCTTCTCATTCTTTTCATCCGGAAGAATTTTATTGGAAAGGATTGCAAGATCACACTTACTCTTCATCAGTTTTTTATTTTCCGGTTTCTTATAGGTTCCTGCATAAATGATCTTCTTAGCTTTCATTGCTTTTGCAATGCCTTCTACCTTACAGTTCTTCTGTTTTACCCCTACTGATGTAATCTGGTCTGTTGCATTCAGCTTATCCAGGATTCCCAGTACTTCCTCTGAACCTACATATGCAGACTTCTTTGGCTTCTGGATCACGATCATTTCTTTATCCAGACCTGCCGGAATTTCTGCGTCTTCCGGGACGATCAGATAACGGACGATCTTTGCTTTGTAAAGCGCAAGCTGTTCTTCCTGTGCCGGTGTCAGTCCGGAATCTGTATCTTCTTTTGTATCCTTTGTCTTGGTCTCTTTTGTATCCTCATCTTTTCTCTGATCGATTTCTAAAAGAGTGATTCCCTGATCATAATGATAGATCTTGAAGTACTTAGCATGCTCTACCTTTGTCTCAGACTGATAAGAAAGTCCCATGATTTCCGGCGCTTTCTCATCCAGTGTATCTGCACTTAAATTGGTCTCCCCACTTACTGTAGTTCCGTCTGCTTTTGCTGCAGCACTTAGGTAAATGAAAATCGAATAGCTGATTTCATGCGCTGTTGACATCTTGGTTGTCATACCGATGATCGTATTGTTCTTGTTCAGTTCTACCGGAATGACAAATGTAGACGTACTTCCGGTTGCTGTCGGATAATAGGTATTTCCATTCGCTTTTACATAGCCATAAGAACTACTGCTAAATACAATGGTAGCATATGCCTGACCGCCTGTCACGGTAATCTTGGTACAACTGATACTGACCTTTCCGGTTCCACCTGACCAGGAAAATTTATCCGGTGTATAGACACCGTCTGCAAGTGTTGTTGCACTGTTTACACGGGCAGTTCCACCATTTAAATCTGCCTCGTATTTGGATTCTTTGTCCGGGGTCTGGTTTGTGCCTGTGCCTCCGGAAGTGGTGCCGGTTCCAAAGTTGGTGTTCTGGCTGGTGTTATTTCCCTGGTTGGTGTTGCCATTATTTCCAGTAGTTCCATTTGTGGAATTGCTATTGTTCAGATTCTTCATGCCTGCTGAGGCGAATGTCAAGGTACGGTCATACCATACTTGCTTTTTATGAGAAAATGCTGCCACTGAAATTCCTGTGTCTAATAAAGAAACCGGAATCGTATAGGTATACATACCATTTTTGTCCACAACATAAGGAATCCACTTGGACTTATCTGCAAGTGCTGCTTCTGCACTTGTTCCTACATACAGATAATCATATCCTGTACCACTGAGTGTAATTTTTGCAGTCATCTCTCCATTTTTTGATGTTAAGATGCAATCCGTAACTTTAAACATGGATGAACTTGAAGTTACGTTTACTTTATAAGAGCCATCACTTACCTGAACATATTTGGTCATTCCTTCTGTCTTGAATGTTAATGTACGATCAAACCATTTACCACCTTTTTTCCCATGTGCTGCAATCTGAATCCCAGTATTCATGCTTTCCACCGGCACTGTAAATACACATTTTCCTTCTACAATTTCTTTAGGCGCAATTAACTGATCTTTTGAAGCTTTTTCAGCATCCTTAGCGGTTCCCACGTATAAATAATCATATCCTGTTCCACTAAGTGTAATATCTGCCTGCATCTTGCCACCAACAGATGTCAGCACGCAATTTACTACACGAAACATTCCACTAGCTGAAGCTGCATCAACATCTACTACATACTTTCCAGTATCCAGTACGTTCTTGTCCTCATTTCCCGGTTTCTGGTTTTCGCCACTTCCGGTTCCCGGTTTGTTCTCTCCTGAATTGCCTCCCTGTTCAGGATTTTCTGTGTCGTCTTTTTTATTTTCTGCTGACGATGAGATATGAAGCGTGTAATCTCCGTCTGCTTTCCTACTCTCCCAACCGTTCTCTTGGCTATGTGGTACAAAGGCAACATCCGTTCCATCTGCTGACAGTGGAAGTTCAAACGTAAATATATACCCTTTGCTTGTTCCCGTTCCAACTATCGCCTTTTCTTCTTTCCGTTCAACTATATCAGCTTTACTTCCAATATAAATTTTATTGTAAGTTTTACTCTCTGTTTCTATCGAAACTTTCAGGTGATCATTTTCTTTTACAACAGAAGACGATCCAACCTTAAACATTTCAAAATCACTGGTAACATTTTTCGCTTCCTGCGTCTTCACTTCCCCGGCATTTTCCGCCGTTTCTTCCGACTTAACCTTCTGCTCCTTTGCAGCCTTCTCTTCGCTCTTTCCGTCTTCGCCCGCTTCTTTTTTCTCTGCCTCAGTTACATTCCCTGTTGCCGCATTTTCTTCTGCTTTCGGCTCTTCCTGACTCTTCTGATTCTCGTCCGTTCCCTGTCCGGCAGTCGTTTCTTCTTCCTGTCCAGTCACTTCTTCAGCCGGCTGACCTGCTGCGTCTGCCGCACCGATTTTTCTGTCTGTTACTTCTACGGTCTGCTGACCTGATTCTGTATTTTCTACTCCTGCCACTGCACTGTCCTCAGCGTAAGCATAAGAAACCGGTGTAACCGACATTGCAACTGCCATGAAAAGTGCAAGAAACTGTTTTGAATTCCTCTTCATAATCCAACTCTTCCTCCTGATGTCCTGATCTTTTGTCGCTTGACAGCTCGATGATGTACATTCGCCAAATTCAGTTCCTCGTGCAAGCATAAATCTGCACTTGGCTCATCGTATGCAAAAAAATCTGCTTCCTTTTTCCTGAAAGCAGACTTCACCTACATCCTCTGCCACCGGAACTCTTTTCCGTATATATGGCAGCACAAAAATCTTGCTTTCATACTCAGTATGAAGCAAGATATCATTTCTTTGTGTATGTAAACACGCTTTCATCGGAAGCAATTTACTCTCTTTCAGCAGGTCTCCTGGCTTATGGATCTTAACAAAGCTGCACCTTCTCACATTTTTTATGCAATGGCTTGCCGCCGCTTTGCTCCTCATTTACAGTGACCGGATCGCTCAGGACTTTCACCTGATTCCCTTTTAAGCCGACCAGAAATTCTTCTGCCTAGCACTGAAAAAGTTTCTTTATTTATTCTTACTCACTATAACAGATATGTTTCTTCTTGACAAGAGTCATCTTTCCTGGTTTATTTCCCTATTTTTCCAAACTCTCCATTAAAAATCCCGGAAGTTTTTGTTTCAAAATCGACACCTTAATGACTATATGTTTATCATAATTTCATGACCTACTTCATTTATATATAGAAAGCGAAGGGGATCGAAATGAGAAAAAAGTGCCAGTGAATGTATGGAAATATTCTGAAATAAGACAATGCAGCCGCCAGATCGACGACTGCATTGTCTTATACTCTTTTTCGTACAATTTTATTTTTTCGCTGCCTCAAAATTACGATGAAGTAATTCGTGGGTCTTTCCTTTCAGAAGTTCATCATATAATGACAGGATCAGCGGATTCTCATTCGACTTCTTAATCTGCGTATTGATATCGGTATCATACAGGCCTTTGCTTCTGGCTATCCTGCTTCTCGGACCTGCCGGGACTGGCTGTCCGCCACCCATGATACATCCGCGCCTGCATGCCATAACCTCAACAAAGTCGTAATGTACCTCGCCCTTCTGGATCTTCTTCATCAGCGCATCTGCATTTCCAAGTCCACTGACAACAGCTGCATGGATAGTACGTCCGTTGTAATCAAACTCTACTTCTTTCAGTCCTTCTTCTCCACGAACTCCACTGAATTTGATCTTATCCATTTCCACACGGTTATGTCCTTCACGAAGGCGCCTGAGTACGGCTTCTGTCACACCACCGGTTACTCCGAAGATCACACCTGCACCAGATCCGATACCAAACGGCATATCGGATGCTTCGATCTCCAGATTTTCAAAGCGGATACCGGATTTCCGGATCATTGTAATCAGCTCTGTTGTAGTCAGTACATAATCAATATCCTGTTTTCCATTCGTGGAAGATTCCGGTCTTAAAATCTCTTCTTTCTTTGCAGTACACGGCATGATCGATACAGAAACGATTCTCTTTCCACCATTCTTTTCCGGATCTTTATAGTATTCACGGATCACAGCACCAAACATCTGCTGTGGTGAACGGCAGGTTGACAGATTTTTTGCCAGATCCGGATAACGGTTCTCACAGAATTTTACCCATGCCGGACAGCAGGATGTAAATAATGGGAGATTTTCTCCGGATGCAAGTCGTTCAAGAAGCTCTTCAGATTCCTCGATCACCGTAAGGTCTGCACCATAAGAAGTATCATAAACTTCATCAAATCCAAGGCGGTGCAACACATTGACGAGTTTTCCCATCACATTTTCCCCTCTTGGAAGGCCGAACTGATCGCCGACTGCGACCCGGACTGCCGGTGCGATCTGTGCGATCACCTTTGTATTCTTATCTGCAAGAAGGTCCCAGATCACTTCGATATTGGTATTGATACTGATCGCACCTGTAGGACAGACAACCCTGCACTGTCCACAGTTTACGCAGTCTGTCTCTGCAATCTTTTTGTTAAATGCCGGTGTTACCAGAGCCTTTGTTCCCCGGTATGCAAAATCAATCGCATTAACAGACTGTACATTGTCGCACATACGGACACAGTCACCACAGAGAATACATTTATTCGGGTCACGCACGATTGACGGTGAACTGAAATCCAGTGGATACTGTTCTTTTGTATTTTCAAATCGGACGGTTGTGACGCCCATACGGTGTGCCAGCGCCTGAAGCTGACATTCTCCACTCTTGATACAGGTTGTACAGTCTCTGCAATGTGCAGCAAGTAAAAGCTCCAGAATCATCTTACGATATTTCATAAGACGCGGAGTATTCGTGTAAATGACCATCCCATCTCTTGGCGGTTCTGAACAGGATGCAAACGTCTTTCCTCTCTCATCTTCTACGGTACACAAACGACAGGCTCCATACACAGACAGTTCTGAATGGTAGCAGAGTGTCGGTATATCTATATCTGCATTACGGATGACAGAAAGTACATTCGGCTCATCTGTAAACTCTACCTTCCTTCCATCTATTGTCATATATCCCATGACTCATTCCTCCTATTTCTCGATATGAATTGCTTTAAACGGACACTGTTCCATGCAGGCTCCGCACTTGATACATTTCTCCTGATTGATATGATAAGGAGATTTCAGCACGCCTTCAATTGCACCTGCCGGACAGTTTCTTGCACACTTCGAGCAGCCCTTGCATATCTCCGGATCGATCTGGAATTTACGCAGATTTGAACAGACACCTGTCCGGCAGCGTTTCTCGTTGATATGTTCCAGATATTCCTCTTCAAATGCATTCATGGTACTGATAACCGGTTTCGGTGCGCTCTTTCCAAGTCCGCAAAGCGCCGTACTCTCAATCATATCTGCCAGTTCACGAAGCTCGTCCATATCGGATGGTTTTCCGTTTCCTGCTACAATACGCTCCAGGATTTCAAGCATTCTCTTTGTACCTTCACGGCAAGGAACACATTTTCCACAGCTTTCTCTCTGTGTAAAACTCATGAAGAATCTGGCAACCTCTACCATACAGGTATCCTCGTCCATGATAACCAGACCGCCCGAACCGATCATTGCCCCGATCTTCGCCAGTGAATCAAAGTCCATCTTACTGTCCAGCTGATCCTCGGTCAGACATCCACCGGACGGACCACCGATCTGTACTGCTTTGAATTTCTTGTCATTCTGGATTCCACCGCCGATGTCATAAATAACTTCGCGCAATGTAATTCCCATTGGTACTTCGATCAGTCCTGTATTTCTTACATTACCGGTCAGTGCAAATGCTTTCGTTCCGGGACTCTCTGGTGTACCGATTCCTTTGAACCAGTCTGCACCATTTGTTACGATCATCGGAACATTGGCATAGGTTTCTACGTTATTAAGAACAGTTGGTCTTGCCCATAATCCCTGCTCTACTGTACGTGGCGGTTTTACTCTCGGCATTCCACGTTTTCCTTCAATGGATGCCGTCAGTGCGCTGCCTTCTCCACAGACGAATGCACCTGCACCACGGTTGATATGTAAATGGAAACTGAAATTGGTTCCAAGAATGTTGTCTCCTAAAAGTCCGATTGCCTCTGCCTGGCTGATCGCTGTCTTCAGTCTTTCAATCGCAAGCGGATATTCTGCACGTACATAGATATAGCCTTCCTGTGCCTGTACTGCATATGCTGCGATCATCATGCCCTCGATCATACGGTGCGGATCACCTTCCATGATACTTCGGTCCATAAATGCACCCGGATCACCTTCATCACCATTGCAGACCACATAGCGGATCTTTTCTTTCTGGGAAGCAACCTGCTGCCACTTTCTGCCGGTGCGGAATCCGGCACCTCCACGTCCACGCAGATTCGAATCATAGATTGTCTGGATCACTGCTTCCGGTGTCATCTCAAAGAGTGCCTTTTCGATTCCGGCATAAGCACCGACTGCAAGTGCACCCCCAATATGCTCTGCGTCGATATGTCCGCAATTCTTCAGTACCAGTCTGGTCTGCTTTGCGTAGAACGGAATCTCTTCCTGTGACGGATAGGTCACTCCATCCATTTTGTAGAGAAGTCGCTCTACCGGTCTGCCACCCAGGATTGTTTCGTTATAAATCTCTTCGCAGTCTTCCAGTTTTACTTTAATATATAAATAATTATATGGCTCAATTCTTACCAGAGGTCCCATCTCGCAGAAGCCATGACATCCACTCTTCATAACCTTTGTATGTGCGATTTCTTCCCCGATCTTTACTTCTACCCCTGTATGATCTTTTGTCAGTTCTTTTAACTTTTCATAAATCTTGCCTGATCCACTTGCCAGACATCCGGTTCCCCCGCAAACCAGTACTCTGCAGTCAGCCGATTGTTTTTTCTGACATTCAATACGATATTCCTTCAATTCCGTTCTGTTTTCAATTTTCATTTTCTTCACCTCTCAGTTCTTCAAGAAGTTTGATTACCTTCTCCGGTGACATCTTCGGATGTACTTCATCATTAACTGTGATCGCAGGTGCAAGTCCACAGGCTCCAAGACAGGATACAGTCTCTACTGTAAAAAGCATATCGTCTGATGTATGCTTGTGCTCATTTAACCCCAGCTCTTTATACAGCGCTTCCAGGATCGGAATGGATTTACGCACATGACAGGCTGTTCCGTCACAGACCTTGATCACATACTTTCCTTTCGGTTCAAATGAAAAATTCTCATAAAAGCTTGCCACACTGTACGCTTTTGCCTCTGTAATCCCGATCTGTTTTGCTACATAGGTAAGCAGTTCCGGTGGAAGATAACGGTATTCCTCCTGAATATCCTGAATGATCGGTATCAATGAGCGTTCCTCCCTTGTATGCATGGCAATGATCTCATCCGTTTTCTGATAATAAGATGCATCTAACATTCCATTTCCTCCTTCGTCATATTGTACATTTCCTTCTTATTATTCTATTATTTTTATGACATTATAACATATATCTATAGTTTTCGTTTATACGTTTCATATATGATAGCTATATATTTTCCAATATATAATAATACAAGAATCAAAAGTATTAGTATTTGTGAATAGACGGATAAATGTGTACCCAGCTCATCAAATACACAAAAAGAGCAGAATGGATATATCTTGGTCCGATATATCATTCTGCTCTCATTTACATCATTTCACGGATTGTTTCTTTTAAATGCTCAATAAATTCTCTTTCGTACAATTTTTTCTGATAACCCTTTTTGTAGATCAGCACATCCCGGATCATCTGTCTGGAAAATCCGGCATGCTTCTGCACCAGATTGTAGTTTTTCCTTAATTTTTCCGGTACTGGCGATACCCACATATAACTGTTTTTTACTTCCCGCAAAATATCAAACTGGCTTCCCCTTTCAAAAATATAAATTTTATTATGTGGATGAAGCGACTCTCCATTCTCACTCAGCTCGGTGTATTCTCCGGTCGGAAGTTTCCAGTCCCCATGCAGGATTTCCACACCATCTTCCAGTTCTTCTCTTGTCTTTAACTCCCTCTTTGCAAGATCTCCATCCGCAGAAGTTAAGATCACATACGGAAGCTCTGCCAGAAGTTCTGCATCCAGCCCTTTCAGATCAAGAAGCGACTGAAAATAAGGTTCATTCTCGCACAGATACCGGATGATTCCCATGGAATACCCGTTCTGCAACACATTTTCAATGGCATGCATAGAACTGTTTTCCTGAAATTCTGCTTTGATCGCCGTTTCCTTGCTCTGCATTCCGATAAACTCTGCAAATGCACTGGAAATGTAACTTGCCCTCGGAACAGTAATCTTAAATGAGAGATTTTCTTTCCCCAGATCACTGCAGTCCCTTTTCATTTCCTCTATTTCGTAAATGATCCTTTTGGCATACTCCAGAAATTTCTGTCCTTCTCTTGTCGCCTTAACTCCCTTTGACGACCGCTCAAAGATAGAAATTCCAAATTCCCGCTCCAGATGCTTGATCGCTTTACTAAGATTTGGCTGCGCCACATAAAGTTCCTTCGCCGCCTTTGAGATTGATCCACTCTTATCGATTTCAACTACATAATGCAAATCTGTCAGATTCATCTTCCCCATCTGCCTTTCTGATCTCTGACTTTATCTCCCCATAACTATTTTCTGAACTTTTATTACAGATTCTTTTCCAGCCATTTACAGACTTCTGAAAATGTTCTCCCTGTTTCTTTTGGTCTTCCTACCGCAACAAGAACTGCCCCTGTTTCCTTTGCTGCCTGTACCTTTTCTCCAAAGCCTCCGGCTTTTCCCGATTCTTTGGTCACAAAATATTTTGCGCCTGTCTGATGGATCGTAGCCACGTTCATCTCCTTTGAAAATGGTCCCTGCATTGCAATGAGATGCTTTCCTTCAAAGCCAAGCGCGACCGATTCCATAACCGCCTGCTCCGTAGAGAGGACTCGCGCAAAGCAGCGCTCTTTATACTCCGTAAGCTTTGTATATTTTATCAGTTCCTTGCTTCCGGTGGTAATCAGGATCTTTCCTTCTGTATTTTGCAGATATTCCACCGCATCTTCAACCGACTGCGCCCAGATCACCCTATCCGCTTCATCCGGCACTGCTTCCATCTTCTCCCGCAGGCAACGCAGATACTGCACACCGGAGATTTCGCAGGCCCTCCTTATCTCCCCAGTCACAAGCTGTGCAAATGGATGGGTTGCATCGATCACCAGATCGATCTGCTTTTCCTTTATCATCTCTGCCATCTGCCTCTGATCCATACGTCCAAAAAAGACTTCCGCATTCTCATGCTCTCCGGTACATTCTTTTCCATATTCGGTTGCGGCACTGACATAAACTTTTACATTTCTTCCATCTAGAAATTCCGTAATCCGCCTTCCCTCTGTTGTCCCTGAAAATATTAAAATCCGCTTCATATTCTGATCCTTACCTTCTTTTCTGCCACTGCTATTGTCACCCGATTCATGCACTGCTTCGGCATCAGAAGCCTGCCATCCTCTCCGGCTGCAAGAATCGCCGCCCGCTCACAGACATTGTCCACACCCGTGACCTTCCTGACAAACTCCGAATGGGAGCTGACACATTTAACTTTTCCCAACTCTTCTGCTGAAAACGTGTAAAATGGAAGCTTCCACTTTGCCGCATAAGAAAGTAATCCCTCTTCTTCTTTTTTCAAATCAATACTGTCGATCTCAATGACTTCCTTTTCTGTAAATCCAAGGATCTTTTTTGCCTCATTGACCGCGCTTTGGATTTCTTCTTCGGAAATCCCTTTGCGACATCCGATTCCCAGCACCAGGTTCTTCGGCGGAAGATCCAGAATCGTCTCTTCTTCCCGCCTTTCACCACTTCTTCCTGCAATCCGGATTCCATATGGATAGTTTCTGAGAAACTCTTC
Source organism: Coprococcus sp. AM97-35 (assembly GCF_027697525.1). Taxonomy (NCBI): domain Bacteria; kingdom Bacillati; phylum Bacillota; class Clostridia; order Lachnospirales; family Lachnospiraceae; genus Coprococcus; species Coprococcus sp. AM97-35. The sequence goes on from NZ_JAQESL010000005.1 coordinate 70,599, forward strand.
TGTTTCACATAGCTTTAATTCCTCCGGAAACTTTCCTTCTACTGGAAATACACTGTAAAGTCCAATCTTATTCCCATCCAGAACCACAGCTGAAATCTCCTTTGCCTTTTTCCGGTCTGTCAGTACCAGACCATTGCTTTTTGCAAATACATCTACTGCAAACTTTTGTTCTACATCCGTTGCTGTAGTAAGTACTGCCTGCGCATTTATTTTCTCCGCGATTTCCTTTGCAAGCTCTACAGCTCCGCCCACATGTCCCGACAGGAGCGGAATCACATAGCTTCCTTTTTCATCCATCACCAGAACCGGCGAATCGGTAAATTTGTCTTTCACATGAGGGGCGATCATCCGCACTGCGATTCCTGCCGCCCCGATAAAAAACAAAGCCTTCTCTCCCCAGAGGCTGCCTATCCAGCTTTTCTTATCTTCCGGAAAAGCATGAAATCCGTATAATCTGCAAAACCGTGTCAAAGTATACACTTTGACACGGTATCCGCTTTGTATGAAATTCTCTCTGACTTTACAGGCCATCTGACAGCCTGCATCTGTAAAACTCAAGATTACAATTTCCATAAACTTTAGTATTTCTCCATCTGCTCCACGTTCAGTACAAAAATCGTACTTCCGCCTACCTGCACATTGATCGGAACGGACGGTGCTGCGCTCATGCTGCTCTGTCCTGAGATCAATGCCGGGTTTGCATAAGTGATCGTCTTTCTTTCGCCAGAATTCTTCTTGATGATCTTCAGTGCCTCTGCTACCTTCTCATCATCCACTACAACCATGATCGTGGTGCTCTTTTTCTTCAGAAATCCACCGGTTGTAGCCAGCTTTGTTACCATGTATCCGGCAATATTCAGTTCCTCTATCGTCTCCAGTTCATCATCCTTATGCAGGATCGCCATAATCATCTTCATACAAAAACCCTCCTGTCTTATCTGGCTTTTGATGCCAGATCCCTTTTTCTTTTATTTTACCGCATTTACCTGGAAAGGTAAACGAAAATGTTGCATTTTAAAAGATTAGTTGAAATCCAAAACGAACTTTAACTTTGTGCATTACCTGTTACAATAATCTTCTTCAATCCTGCCATCCAGTATCCGGATCACCCGGTGTGCCTGACTGGCAATCTCTTCATCATGTGTGATGATAATAACCGTTCTGCCTGACCTGTGCAGTTCTTTCAGGATTTCCATGATCTCCTGTGTTGATTTCGTATCCAGATTGCCGGTCGGTTCATCGGCAAGAATGATCGGCGGTTTTGCGGCAACCGCTCTTGCCACCGCAACTCTCTGCTGCTGTCCTCCGGACATTTCATTCGGCTTATGCTTCATCCGGTCTTCCAGACCGACACTTTTCAGGGCTTCCATCGCAAGTTGCTTTCTCTCATTTTTTGACACCCCGCGGTATACCAGCGGAAGCTCTACGTTTCCAACTGCATCCAAATTACTGATCAGGTTGAATCCCTGGAAAATGAAACCGATCTCTTTATTCCGCACATCTGCAAGCTGATTATCTGTCATACTCGCCACATCCTGCCCGTCCAGAACATACTTGCCGGAAGTCGGTGTATCCAGACAGCCGAGCATATTCATCAGCGTTGATTTTCCCGAGCCTGAATGTCCCACAATCGCAACCAGGTCTCCTTTTTCGATATCCAGATCGATCCCGTCAAGTGCACGGACTTCATTCTCACCCGGATTGTAGATTTTCTTCATATTTTCTATATGAATCAATGCCCCCATAAATGTTCTCCTTTTCTTTTCGCTCTACTTTACGTTCCTGTTTTCAATATACCTTATTTTGAATCCAATCACAATGCTATCCTCCTGGCATCATGAATTCTTAAGAATTTCCATTGAAAACATCTTTAAATTTCCTTTTTTATAAAAAATATCAATTATACATCTCGTTTAAAAACACTTATGATAAAACTATCATTTCTAAAAAAGGAGATCTGAAAATGACCAATTTAAAATTACCGGAAGATTTTGAAACCTATCCGGAAGCAAGAAAGAATGCTTTTCTGAAAATGAAAGAGCTGAAGGAGTCCGGGCGCAGAATTGTCGGAGTTTTCTGTACCTACACCCCATGGGAACTGATTGAAGCTGCAGACGCAGCTGCAGTTGTACTTTGCGGGATCGGAGATGACAATATCCCGATTGCAGAGACCAGACTGCCACAGAACCTTTGTCCTCTGATCAAGGCAAGCTACGGTGCCGCCCTCGCTGACCGCTGTCCATTCTTCTATTTTTCGGACATGGTGCTCGCAGAGACAACCTGCGATGGAAAAAAGAAAATGTATGAACTGATGTCCGAGCTTAAGCACTGCCATATTATGCAGCTTCCGCCAGGAAAAACAGGCCGCGGTGCGCTGGAATTCTGGAAACAGGAGGTAATCAGCGTCAAAGAAGATCTGGAGGATTTCTATCACATAAGGATCACAGATGAGCAAATCCGCAAAGCAATCCATCTTCGCAACCGGGAACGCAAGGCCGTCCTTGACTTCTTTGAGATTGGACGCTTAAAACCGACCCCGATTACCGGTTATGAGATCAACACAGTTATTTCCTCGAACGAATTCACGGTTGATCTGGAAGAAAAAATCAAATACCTGGAACACCGTACCGCTGAGCTTAAAGAGCTTTATGAAAAGGAATATAAAGGCAAACCATCCCGTCCGAGAGTTCTCATTACCGGATGTCCGACCACCGGCGTGATCGACAAAATTGTACGCCAGATTGAAGAACTCGGAGCAGATGTTGTCGGCTTTGAGAACTGTTGCGGTCCACGTGAGAAAAAAGATCCGATTGATGAGACAAAGGATCCAATCACTGCAATCGCCGAAAAATATCTTCGTGTAAACTGTTCGGTCATGAGTCCGAACCCGGGACGTCTCGAGGCGCTTGATGCCCAGATTGATGAATATAAGGTAGATGGTGTCGTTGAGGTCCTTCTGCAGGCATGTCATACCTTTGCCATTGAGTCCGATGCGATCCGCACCTTTGTCACCAAAGAAAAAGGACTTCCGTATATTGCGATCAATACAGACTATTCTTCTGGTGACCAGGCACAGATCAATACAAGACTCGGGGCATTTATCGAAATGCTCGGTTAAAAGAAAATCCGGTGATCTTTCCTTCGATCACCGGACTTCTTTTTTCTCTTTTTGGCAGAATCATTTAAGCTTCTTCTTTCCCTTCAACAAGGCTGTTCAGCTTCTTGTTAGCCAGGAAGATAAGTGCTGTAAATACTAACATAATGACTGTGATTCCAACAAATACAGGGAACACATCAAATTTTTCAATAAATGCCTGTACAAACGGGCTTAACTTGTTTGCGCCAAATGTAGAAATTGCGATAACCCCCATCAAAAGTGAGAGATATTTCTTCGGCGCATACTTACTTACAAATGCATTACGCAGCGGTGAGAAACACATCTCTCCGATTGTAATAACCGTTACAAACAGGAATGGCCAGAAAACGCTTGCTTTTACAGAAGCATCTGCGCCAACTCCGCGAACCAGTTCACAAACAACCATTACTCCAAACGCAAGTCCTACAAAAAGGAAGCCAAGTGCTACTTTCTTAAACATATTCATATCGCCCTGCGGACGCTCGGCAAGTTTCTTCCAGATGGCTGCCATCACACCACCAAGAACGACACACAAAAGTCCGTTCCATGTAGTAGTAACCCATGACGGCGGAATGTCAAAAGAGCCAATACTCATCTTCACATAATCAGTCATATAAATGACAAGCGCAAGATCCTGCTGATAGTAGAACAGCCAGAAGATAACAGAGAGTGCCGATACAAGAATGATCGCTATCATACGGTTTCTTTCCAATTTTGTAAGCGGCTGCTTATCGTTCTTCCCATCTTCTTTCTTTTCGTTAGACCCGATCACATTTCCATTCTCATCCGTAAGATACTTGAATGGTTTCACACCCTGTCCCTGAAGGTTTTTCCAGTTCAGTACAAACCATGCCAGACCAACGATGCACCAAATCGATGCCACAAAGAAGCACTGACGGAATCCAAGCACATCGCCTTTTTTAAATAAGTGGAGATACAAAAATCCGGTAAGCAGTGAACCTACGAAAGCCCCAACATTTACATAAGAATACTGAATGGAAAATGCAGCATCCAGAAGTTCTTTGTTCTGATATTGTCTTCCGATCAGAGCGTTTAAGTTTCCTTTGAAAAGACCGGTTCCAATCGATACAAGAATGATCATCAGATTGACCATTCCCGGACCTGTTGCCTTCCAGCCTACCAGATATCCGATTGCCATGATAATATATCCCAGAGAGATCGCATATCTCGCTCCCAGCCATCTGTCAGAGATAATTCCTCCGATCAGCGGTGCCATATAGGTGTACGCTGTCAGATTCGCTGCCATGACTGCCGCATCTGTTCGCTCAATACCAAGACCACCCTGTAAAGTTGCAGTGATCAGGAATAGAAGCAAGATTGGCTTTGCTCCGTAAAATGCCAGGCGTTCAAACATAAATGTGATACAACAGGCATAAAAGCCTTTTGGATGTTTTTCATTAGTCTGTGCTTTTCCCATTACTTTTTATTTCCTTTCTGTTTTGGCGACTGTCGACAATCGTCATTCTTTATAAGTAATATAGCATAACTTCACCACTTTTTCAATACAGCTCATGTCTTACACTCTTTTTTTGTTATAATTCAACAAAACACAACAAAAAAAGATGTGGAATATTACTATCCACATCTCTTCATTATTAATATTTATCCATTTACTACTATCTAAAGACTGTAACCTCTCTCTGTATCCTAGACAAGAAAATCAAATGAAAATCCGGAATCCTCTTCCGACAATCCCTGCTCTTTCAAAAGCCTTCGGATCGTTCTCATGTAATGATCGGAAAGAACGTGACAGATTTTCTCCTTGTTCTTTTCCCTGCAGGCATCCACCAGTTCTTTATGAATCGGATACTGTCTTTCTACCACACGCTTTTTATCCGTGCTCAGGCTGAAGCCCGTAACAATATTTCCATAATTCAGCTCTTTCCATGCTTTATAGAGCCTTATCATACCAGTCATCTCTACAAGCAGTCCATGCATCTGGTTATCATAGACAAAAACCTGGTCAAACTGCTCTTCATCCAGTTTTTTCATTTTTTCCAGCACTTCTTCCATCCGGCAAATGGTATCCTCCGGAACGTTTCCGCCCATCAGCTTCACTGCCATGGTTTCGTAATTCGCCCGCATAAGGTAAATTTCAAATGATTCTTCCAGTGTAATTTCTTTTACAGAACATCCTGCATTTCTTACATATTCTATAAGTCCTTCATTTTCCAGCTGTCTAAGTGCCTCACGAATCGGAGCCCTGCTTGTCTTAAATTCCTTTGCCAGATCCTGTTCCACAATCTTCTGTCCCGGCTCCAGCTCCTGGTAAATAATCCTCTTCCGGATAATATCTGCAATATTTTCTCTTAGTGTTCGATATATTAATTCTGCCATTCCTTTTACCCAACCTTGTTACTCATTCTCTGCCATTTCGGTGATCTGACACCATAATTATTATAACAGGACAGTTTCTTTCCTGTCTATAAAAAAATTAGAATGCACTCTGAATTTTATTTTTCTATCGTTCCTCGAAATACGCCTTCTTCAAGATTCGGAAAAACTTGCAGAGAGTTCTTCCGGAACTCCCTGCAAATACTTCTTTATGCAATTTCAAACACACCATCGCCTGCTGCCTTGATATGACAGCTGTAAAATTCTTTGGATGCCTCGATCAGATAACCGGTATCCTTTACACCGGAAGTCTCATAAGCCGAATGCATTGCGAGCTGCGGAAGTCCGATATCCACGGTATTCATGGATACCTGCGCCATTGCAATATTTCCCAGTGTACTTCCACCTGCCGCATCCGAACGGTTGGCAAAAAACTGCACCGGTACACCTGCCTTTTCACAGATTGCCTTGAAAATCGCAATACTTACTGCATCACTGGTATATTTCTGACCGGCATGAGATTTGATCACGATTCCTTCGTTCATATAGTTACAGTTATTTACATCCGTCTTCTGCTGATAATTCGGGTGTACTGCATGTGCATTATCACAGCTCAGCATAAAACTTCCGGCAACTGCACGATAGAAATCTTCCTCATCTTTTCCCAGTGCCTTGTTGATCCGACAAAGCACATCCGACAACAGTGTCGATGCTGCTCCCTGCTTGGTTCCTGATCCAACCTCTTCATTGTCAAAGCAGGCAAATACATTGATATTTTTTGCATTTTCTCCTGCAAGGAAACCATTCAGTGACGCAAACGCACACTGCAGATCATCCAGCTGTGGGCAGGATAAGAATTCCTTCTCTCTTCCCCATACAGATGGCTCCATCCGGTTATACAGGAACAGATCCATACCATAAATCTTCTCTTCTTCTACGCCAAGCTCTTCTGCGATCAGTTTTTTCATCTCACCTGGTTCTTTTGCCGATCCGGCAAAAACCGGAAGCATGTCTACCTGTTTGTTGATCGCACGGCCTTCATTGACTGCGCGGTCCATATGGATTGCAAGGCTTGGAATCATCAGAAGATCTCTTTCTACCTTGACCAATCTGGTCTCCATTCCACTGTCCGTCTTTACAATTACGCGCCCTGCTACCGATAACGGACGGTCAAACCAGGTAGAGCAGATCATTCCGCCATAGCCTTCTGTATTCAGAACGGTGTATTTTTTCTTCACCTCTATCTCTGCATTCTCTTTGATCTTAAAGGTCGGTGAGTCACTGTGGGACGCAGTTACATGAAAGCTGTACTCATCCAGTTGGTTTCCGACTTTAAATGCAAGAATGCTGGAATGGTTACGAGTTACATAATATTTTCCGCCTTTTTCTATTTTCCATTTTTCCGACTCTTTCAGCTCCTGAAATCCTTCTTTTGTAAGAATATCCCGGATTGATTTTACTGCATGGAAAGCAGTCGGCGAGTTCTTTATAAATGATGTAAGTTCTTTAATTGTCTGGTTATCCATAATGTTCCTCCTAGCATTTCAGCCCTTTATTTTCCAGATTCTTTTGCACGTTCACGTTCGGCAAGCTTCGGCATGATAATTCCAAGTGCAGTCAGCACTACCGGTGTGATCACATTCATTGCAAAGGTAAATGGATCTTTGTTATACATTCCCATTATACAACAGATCAGTGTCACAAAAAAACACCATCCTCCGAAAAAGTATGCGATCTTCTGATTTTTCACAAAACGGTATTCTGCCGGAATCCGGTCATATGCCTTACGAAGCGCAATGTACGCCACAAATACCCAGATATAACGAAGCGGCATACATACGGAATTCAGCCTGGTAAGCTGCTGGAGAACCGCTGCTGCTCCCGGAAGGAAGGTCTGCACTACGATGATTGCCCCTGCAAGCACCAAAATCAGTTTAATACCATTGGAATACGCACCATATTTATTCTTTTTACGAAGCCCCGAAGGAATATACTGTGCCGTTTTTTCGTTATCCAGAAGCATACGCAGCGGTGCATCGATACTCAGGATCAGAATTGAAAACTGTCCGATCAGGTTACAGAGTGCATAGATGATCAGGAAAGTATCTCCAATGTGATAGTACTCACCCAGTTTCTGGAATGCCCAATAAGAACCATTTGCCGCATAAGAGTTAAAAGATTCTTCACTGGCGTTAATTACCACCGGGTCAAACATTCTTCCCATCGCGATCGTTCCCAGCATTGCGCATACCAGTACCATAGCAGTCATTGCAATGATTCCTTTCGGGAAGCCTTTGCTTGGATTTTCTACTTTATTTACATAAGGCGAAATTTTTTCACATCCTCCGACTGCAAATACAAGGATTGAAAGCGATGAAAAATATCCAATATTAAAGTTCGGAATCAGATTCTTCAGGCTGAAATCAATCGTTACATAGTCTGCGCCCGGATTGATCGCCGGTGCTGCAAGCATCATGATAATATATAAAATCGACATTACAAACATACTGGTCCCGGCAAGAGAAAGCAGCTTTTTCAGCGGATTCATTCCTTTACTCGCAATAAAACATCCGATCAGGAATACCCCCAGTGTTGCCATCTGTACGCCAATCGTCGGGAATGTATCATAAGTCTCTGCGTTACGGAATACTGCCCAGCTGAGGGCTTTCAGGCTTCCGCTTCCTTTGCTGGCAATGTACGTAATATGGCATGCCCAGTAGGTCCAGCCTGCATAATAGGCTACCTTCGGACCTATTGTATCGTAAACCCATGAGTTTACACCGCCACCGCTGTTTTTAAAAGCCGATCCCAGTTCCCCAACCATCAGTGAATACGGAATAAAATACAGCACAAACATCATAACCCAGCTTAGTATTACCTGAATTCCGTTAAAATAAATGAATCCGTTCAATACATTTCCAAATCCCCATACTGTTGAAAATGCCATAAATGCCAGCGTCATCACCGTGATTTTCTTATTATCAGACATAATTTTACCTCTCTCGTATTTTCATACATTTCCTTTAATTCTATTAAATTCCCCTTTATTCTGCAAACTGTCTAATGATGTCTTTTACAATAAGGACTGCTTTATCCATTCCTTCTACCGTGATATGCTCAAATACGCCATGGAATGCATGTCCGCCCGTTCCAAGATTCGGACACGGAAGTCCTTTGAAGCTGAGTCTTGCACCGTCTGTTCCCCCACGGACCGGTGACACGATTGGTGTAATACCTGCATGCTCAATCGCTGCTTTTGCGTAATCGATCAGCTGCATGCACGGTTCAATCTTTTCGCGCATGTTGTAATAGGATTCTACAATCTCAACTTCCACTTTTCCTTCGCCGTACTTTTTATTCATCTCTTCTGCGATATCACGAAGTTTCTGTGCTCTTGCGTCAAAAGATTTGCGATCAAAATCACGGATAAAGTATTTCATCTTAGTCGTTGTCACATTTCCCTGCACGCTGACCAGATGATAGAATCCTTCATATCCTTCGGTTGTCTCCGGTCTTTCATTTACCGGAAGCATCTGGTGGATCTCGGTTGCAATGGTCTGTGAATTAACCATCACGTCTTTTGCTGATCCCGTATGTACGCTGACACCGTGAATGGTGATAAATGCAGTCGATGCATTGAAATTCTCGAACTGAATCTCGCCTTCCTCATCACCGTCCAAAGTGTAAGCATAGTCAGCACCAAAACCTTCCACATCAAAATGCTTTGCTCCTCTTGCAATCTCTTCATCCGGTGTAAATCCGATGCAGATCTTTCCATGCGGAAGTCCTTCTTTGATGATCTCTTCTGCCACGGTAAGAATCTCTGCGATTCCCGCCTTGTCATCTGCCCCAAGAAGTGTGGTTCCGTCAGTTGTAATCAGAGTTCTTCCCTTTAATTCTGCAAGGTACGGGAACTCATCTACTTTCAGAATATCTCCGGAACCTTTCAGGACAACGTCCTTCCCGTCATAATTCTCAATGATCTGTGGCTTTATATTTTCCCCTGATGCATCTGCCACAGTGTCCATATGCGCAACCAGACCAAGCGACGGCTTGTCTTCGCATCCAGGAGTTGCAGGGATGTGTCCATATACATATCCCTTGTCGTCCACTCTTGCATCTGCGATTCCAAGACCTTTCATCTCTTCTACAAGCATTCTTGCCAGTACCAGCTCTCTGTCTGCTGACGGGACAGTATCGCTTGTCTCATCACTGGTTGTCCATACCGGAACGTAGTTTAAAAATCTTTCGTAAGCTCTCATATTGTTAGGTTCTCCTTTGCTTTTCTTAGTTTCATTTTATTACATAAATTGTCGGATGTACATTGGCGAATGTCGACAATTTATGGGGCTTTATTTTGTTCAATATTTTTTAGGTCCTGGCTCTTCTTCGCAAAGATAAAAGCTTTCCACTTTTTCAGGGAGTGTATGTTTTCATTTGTTAATGAAGTTCTATACTTTCTTGTTCTTTAGTAAAATAACTACAGCATCAGTTCGTGGTAAACTTCGCCGTATAGGTTTTTCCATTTCGCGATACCGTCTTCCAGGATCATGTAACTGTGGGCGCTGTTTTCTTTTGGGATGGAAACGGAGCCTGGATTTAAGTAGAGGTTCTCGTTTCCGAATGGTTCCCAGGCCGGTACGTGGGTGTGACCGTGTAGGAGAATATCGCCTGGCTGCATTGGGATTGGGGTCATGACGTTATGATGGTGTCCATGGGTGGCGTAAATGATCCTGTTGCCGCACGGGATCACTGCATAATCTGCCATGATTGGAAAATCCAGTACCATCTGGTCTACCTCTGTGTCACAGTTTCCGCGTACACAGAATAATTTCTCTTTAACTTCATTTAACATTTTAATTACCTTTTTGGGTTCGTATTCCAGCGGAAGATCATTTCTTGGTCCATGATACAGGATGTCGCCCAGAAGTAACAGTCTGTCCGGACATTCTTTTTTCATCGCATCCAGCATTTCCAGACAATAATATGCGGATCCGTGAATATCTGATGCAATCATTAGTTTCATAACGTTCGTCTCCTTTTCTTCTATCTTTTTGGTAAATATTTCTGTTTCTGTAAATCTTTCATAATTATAAATAGGGGGATTGCGTAGCAACAGAAATGGAGCAATCTGGTATCATCATAAATATTCTGCCGTGACAGATTTCTCACTCTTTTTCATCTCAAACGGTGTACCGGCAAACAGCAGTCTTCCTCCGGCATCTCCTCCTTCTGGTCCTAATTCTACCACATAATCAGCGGATTTGATAAATTCTATGTTATGTTCAATAACAAAAATGGAATTCCCTTCATCCACCATCTGGTTCAGAAGCTTTAACAGACTCCGGACATTCTTGATATGCAATCCGTTTGTCGGCTCATCAAGAATGAAAATACGGTCTTTACTTCCGAGATAGGAAGCAAACTTCATTCGCTGCAACTCTCCGCCGGATAAAGTAGAAAGTGCCTGATTTAGGTGCAGATAAGAAAGTCCTACTTTTTCCAGAGGCTCCAGCGCTTCGCTGATCTTTGTTCCCCTGAAGAATTCCCCCGCCTGTGCAACAGTCAAATCCATCACTTCCGCAATATTCTTTCCATCTACTTCGTATTGCAAAACTTCTTTTGAATACCGAAGTCCTTTACACACATCACAGGTCGTCTCGATGTCATCCATAAATGCCATATCCGATACGATCACTCCTTTTCCCTTACATGCCGGACACTTTCCTGCGCCGTTAAAAGAAAACAAAGATGCCTTCTGACCGCACCGCTTTGCAAATATTTTCCGGATTTCATCTGCGACTCCCAGATAGGTCGCCGGAGTGGATCTGAGACTTGCACCTGCAGCGCGCTGGCTTACAAACACCACATCCTCTCCCATACTGCGGTAAAAGCTTTCCATCAGAGAACTTTTTCCGGATCCGGCAACACCAGCGATCACAACCAGATTTCCTATTGGAAATTCGATGGTAATGTCCTTCAGATTGTGAAGATGGATATGCTCCATCCGCCATATTCCTTTCGCTTCCCTTGCCTTTGCTTTTAGAGAAGTAGTAAGCCGCATCTCTTCTCCGGTCGGCGTATCACTCTTTAAAAGTTCCTTATAACTGCCTTCAAATAAAACTCTTCCACCGGCCATTCCCGGTTCCGGACCCATTTCCACAATGTGATCGGCCATCTCGATCATTTTCCGGTGATGCTCCACCAGAACAACCGTATTTCCACCATCTCTCAATTTTTCCAGTGCACGGCGCATCCGCTCAATATCATGATTATGAAGCCCTGCACTCGGTTCATCCAGAATATACAACAAATCAGAAAGCGAGGAATTCAGACATTTTGCAATCTTGCATCTCTGGATTTCTCCACCAGATAAAGTAGATAACCCTCTGTCCAGAGACAGATATCCCAGTCCGATATCTATAAGTGCAGACAGTTTGGTATGCAGTGTATCCTGAATATCTTTTGCAAGCGGATCTTCTATTTGGTCAATCCACGCACGCAGCTCGGATAATGGAAGTTTTATTACATCTGCAATATTTTTCCCGTCAATTTTGCAGGACAACACCTTCTGATTCAATCTTGCCCCATTACACTCCGGACAAACTCCATGACTGGTGATCGGATCCAATAACTCCCTGTGAAGTTTTCCTTCTTCCGAATTTAGGACACTGCGATACATCCGATGCACAAGACCTTCGTATTTCGCAGTTTTCGGCCAGCCTTCTGGCGGGTTTTTAAGACGTATCTGCGGTGAATACAAAAACAGTTCCAGTTCTTCTTCGGAATAGTCTTTAATCTTCTTATCCAGATCAAACAATCCGCTGTTTGCATAACGGATCCATCTCCACTGCCCCGGCTCAAATGCCACATAATGGATCACTCCGGCATCATTCAGACATTTATCAAAATCTACCAGCTTGTGTACATCCAGATCTGTCACTTCCCCAAGTCCGTTACACCGCAGGCAGCATCCCTGTGGATGATTGAATGAAAAGCTGTCCGAATAACCGACAAAAGGCTGTCCCACTCTGGAAAATAAAAGCCTCAGAAGGGTATAGGTATCCGTATAAGTTCCAACCGTCGACCGCTGATTCGGAGCCGGCTTTTTCTGATTGATCACAATTGCTGCCGGAAGATTCTCGATCCGTTCCACATGCGGTCTTCCGTATTTTGGAAGATACTGCTGTACAAAGCTTGGAAAAGTATCGTTTAATTCCCTGCGCGACTGCGCCGCAAGAGTATCCAGAACCAGCGAAGATTTCCCGGAACCTGATACTCCGGTAAATACTGTGATCTGATGCTTTGGTATCCGGATAGATACATTTTTCAGGTTATTCTCCGTCGCATGGTGAACAATAATCTCATTTGTTTCCATATATTTATATTCCTCTGTTCTACTCTTTCTACAGTAATTCCTGTATTTCTTATTGTATCTTTATCAAAAAAGAAAGTAAATAGCAAGTTTTGGTTGACTTTAGTGTGGTAGATTGATAATATAGTGACGTGACATTTTTTGAAAGTATATGAGGAGAGATTATTATGAAAAAAATAACAGCACTTGCACTTACTTCAGCAATGGTATTATCCCTTGCAGCATGCGGAGGTTCTTCCTCTGACACAAAAAAATCCGACAACTCAAAAAGCTCATCCGAAAGTGATATAGAATATATTCAGGATAAAGGAACTCTTGTAGTCGGAATCACAGATTTTGAGCCAATGGATTACAAAAACGATAAGGATGAATGGATTGGTTTTGACGCCGACATGGCAAAAGCATTTGCAAAAAGTCTTGGCGTAGATGCCGAATTTGTAGAAATTGACTGGGACAATAAAGTTATGGAACTTGACGGAAAAACAATCGACTGTGTATGGAACGGTATGACACTTACTGATGAAGTAACCAGCGCAATGGCATGCACATCCGCTTACTGTAACAATGCGCAGGTAGTGGTCGTTCCTTCTGATAAAGCAGACAAATATCAGGACAAAGACAGTCTTAAGGATCTTTCTTTTGCAGTTGAATCCGGAAGTGCCGGAGAAAAAGCTGTAAGCGGAGAAGGATATGACTACACTGCCGTTTCTTCACAGGCAGATGCCCTGATGGAAGTTGCAGCCGGAACCTCTGATGCTGCAGTCATCGACCTTCTGATGGCCGGTGCCATGGTCGGAAAAGGTACCGGATACGAAAATCTGACTCATACCGTTGAGCTTACTACCGAAAAATATGGTGTTGGATTCCGCAAAGGTTCCGACCTTGCAGACAAACTGAACGAATTCTTCAAGACAAGCTACAATGATGGTTCTATGAAGAAATGCGCTGAAACCTATGGGGTTCAGGATGCCATCATTGAGCAGAAATAATATTTAAGGCAGGAACTTTTTATGGATCTGATTATGAAACAAATGCCGGTCGTAGTGTCCGCACTAAATGTCGGCTTTTTACAAACTTTAAAATTATTTATTGTGACGCTGGTCGGTGCCCTTCCTCTCGGACTGGTCATTGCCTTTGGTTCCATGTCTCATTTCAAGCCTCTTAGCTGGCTTGCGAGACTGACCGTCTGGGTGATCCGTGGTACCCCGCTGATGATCCAGCTTCTGATCATCTACTATTTCCCCGGGCTGGTCTTACATAACCCGATCTGGGGTGGTGGTGAAGCAGGGCGTTTCCTTGCAGCAGCCGTATCTTTTATCATCAATTACGCCTGTTATTTTTCAGAAATCTACCGCGGTGGAATCCAGGGTGTTCCGGAAGGTCAGAAAGAAGCCGGTCTTGTACTTGGCATGACAAAGCATCAGATCTTTTTCAAGATCACACTCCTTCAGATGATCAAACGCATTGTACCACCGATGTCAAATGAAATCATCACCCTGGTAAAAGATACTTCTCTTGCACGTATTATCGCGCTGCAGGAGATCATCTGGGCAGGACAGGCATTTATGAAAGGCTCACATGGCATCTCCGGTGCTATCTGGCCGCTGTTCTTTACCGCTGTTTATTATCTTATTTTCAATGGTATCCTGACCGTTCTTCTCGGACGCCTTGAAAAGAAACTGGAATATTTCAGATAAGGAGAATTCATATTTATGCCAATCTTAGAAGTAGAACATATCAGTAAATCTTTTAATAAAACTCCTGTCTTAAAAGACGTTGGATTTAACCTGGAAAAAGGACAGGCTGTTTCCATCATCGGATCTTCCGGAAGTGGAAAGACAACGCTTCTCCGTTGCCTGAACTTTCTGGAACATCCGGATAACGGAATTATCCGGGTAAATGGCGAAACACTTTTTGATGCCTCTGTCCCGGCAACCACTCAGGAATCCGTGATCCGTAAAAAACGACTGCATTTTGGTCTGGTGTTCCAGAACTTTAATCTGTTTCCGCAGTATACCGCTCTGGAAAATGTAATGCTTGCCAAAAAACTTCTCGCCGCAGAGCAGCCGGATTTTAAAGAAAGAAAACGTGAAATCCTGACCGCCATCGAGGTACAGGCAAAGGTTCTTCTGACACAGATGGGGTTGGATAACCGGATGGACAATTATCCGCATCAGCTTTCCGGCGGACAATGCCAGCGAGTTGCTATTGCAAGGGCACTTGCCCTGCAACCGGACATCCTCTGTTTTGATGAGCCGACTTCTGCACTGGATCCGGAACTGACCGGAGAAGTATTAAAAGTTATCCGCGAGCTTGCCGACCAGAATACGACGATGATCATTGTAACCCATGAGATGGCATTTGCACGCGACGTTGCCGATCATGTGATCTTTATGGACGACGGACGCATCGTTGAACAGGGTGATCCGCGTCAGGTGTTTGAAAATCCAAGTGAAGAGAGAACAAAACAGTTTCTTTCGCGTTTTCATGAAGGATAACATGCATTTTTACCGAACCTCATTTTCATTGACTTTCCCTCTGCCGCACCTTATACTTAAAAGTAATGACTTAAGAAACGGGGGAAATATTCTATGTCAAAATCTTCAGCCAAACTGATGACCGAAGGCTCCATCTGGAAGCGTATCGTTGCTTTTGCGATCCCGCTTTTTTGGGGAAACCTTTTTCAGCAGCTATATAACACCGCCGACTCTCTGATCGTTGGAAATTTTCTTGGAAGCTCTGCGCTTGCCGCTGTCAGCTCTTCCGGTAATCTGATCTTTCTTATGGTCGGTCTTTTTAATGGAATCGCCATCGGATCCGGTGTCATCGTCGCCAAATATTACGGTGCCAGAGACATTCCGAATCTGCAAAAATCCATCCATACAACCGTTGGCTTCGGACTGATCTGCGGCGTGATCCTTACCATTGTCGGTATCATTGCCGCACCACAGATCCTGGTACTTATGGGAACACCGGAGGCGGTACTTCCAAACTCAATTACTTATTTCCGGATCTACTTTACCGGCTCACTTGCCTTTGTCATGTACAACTTCTTTGTCGGCATTCTGCAGTCCGTCGGTGACAGTACCCATCCTCTGATCTACTTAATCGTTTCTTCGGTAACGAATATCATTCTTGACCTTGTACTGATCGCAGGTCTTGGATTTGGTGTAGGTGCTGCCGCTTTTGCAACTGTCATTTCACAGTTTTTAAGTGCTATTCTCTGTATGGTACAGCTGCTTCACAGTCCGGAGGAGTTTCGGCTTCATCTGAACCGGATCAATCTGGATTCCTATATGCTCCGCCAGATCATTTCTTATGGTCTGCCAGCAGGACTCCAGAACTCGATCATTTCCCTGGCAAATGTATTCGTCCAGGCAAATATCAACCAGTTTGGGGAAATGGCGGTTGCCGGATGTGGGGCTTATATGAAGATCCAGGGATTTGGGTTCCTTCCGATCACCTGTTTTGCTCTGGCACTTACTACTTTTATCAGTCAGAATCTGGGAGCAAAAGAATATGACCGTGCTAAAAAGGGCGCTGTATTCGGTGTGATCTGCTCTCTTACGATCTCTGAGCTGATCGGTATCTGCGTGCATTTTACCGCTCCACAGCTTCTGTCTGCTTTCAGTTCCACCGCAGAGGTTATCCACTACGGAGCCATGCAGGCACACACGGACACCTTTTTCTACTTCCTGCTTGCTTTTTCACACTGTATGGCAGGAATCATGCGCGGAGCCGGTAAATCCACAGTCCCGATGTATGTTATGCTGGTATGCTGGTGTCTGATCCGCGTTTCTTATATCGTGATCATTTTAAAATTCATCCCGTCCATTCAGATGATCTTCTGGGCTTACCCGATGACCTGGGCGCTCAGTTCCATTGCTTTTCTGATTTATTTCCTAAAGTCAGACTGGATACACGGACTAGAAAGATAAATTTCACAAATTTATACTTGACTCATCGTATACAAAAAACCATTACAGGATCTGATTAAATCACATCTCTCCTGCAATGGTTTTCTTTTATCCTAACCTACATACAGTTTCTCACTGCTGTATCCGTTTTATTTCCATTATTTATCCATTTATATTTCCGTTTCGCCAAGAATACGGAAATGTTTCCTGTCTACTTCGATCAGCCTATCTTTCTGCATCTTCCCAAGCTCATTTGACATCGCGGACCTGTCTACATTCAGATAATCTGCAAGCTGCTGCCGGTTGAACGGGATATCAAATTCTTTCTTTCCGTTTTCCATAGCCTGATAAGATAGATACGACAGCAGTCTTCCCCGGATCGATTTTGATGAAATATGAAAAATCCGTTTCGACAGACGGAGATTCTTCTCTGCGGAAAGCTTCAGCAGATTTTCAATTAACGTATGATGAAACACACACGAATTGGAACAGACTTTCAGTATCCTTCCCACATCAAGAAACAAAATTCTTGCCTCTTCTGCCGCAACTACATTGACCATCAGCTTCTGCCTCGGAATCGCTGCATATGTTTCTGCAAAAATCTCGCCTCTTCCGGCCCGGTCCAGAATGCTGTGATTCCCCCAGATATCATCATTCTCAATGAACACGCTGCCGGAAAGAACCACGCCCATTGAAGTAACCTCATCCCCGGCATGGTAAATGATTTCATCTTTTTTATAAGTCTTTTCTACCGGATTCAGACAGTTCAGCATCTGTCTGGCGTCCTCCTTCGTGACGCCCCGGAAAATTGCTGCCTCCTCAAATATGCCCATTTTCTGCTACTCCTCAATTCTCAATGCATTTCTGTCCGCTTTTTAACCAAATCAAAAAGCAAAACAAATTACGAATATCCACCTGACTTTATTTCCCAAAGTTATTTTTTTCGTTTCTTTCTCTGATATATTCTGCGTAGTCCATCTTCTGTCTCCTTTTGCAATCTTGTTTTTATAACCTTTTCGTCTTAGTATGTGCCCAGATTTCTCCATTACTATACCATTCATGCTTTTGGCACTTACACCATCTTACTATATTTTTGCAGAATCGGCAAATCTGTTCTGTTTATCTCAGCCGGATAAAACAACATTCTCTATAGACATTCATTCAATAAGATTTTTAAACTCAATCGTTTCCAACCTATACAAAAAACGGAGAACAAGATTTTTCAAAGTTGTACATGACTTGAACAATCTCGTTCTCCGGTTAATATCTTATGATTTCCTGTTCCCTGACATAACCTCACATTTGTCAGATTCTGCGTCTATTCTATAAACATCGCATCCCCAAAGCTGAAGAATCGATATCTCTCTTTAACTGCTTCTTCATATGCCGCAAGCACATGCTCTCTTCCGGCAAGCGCACTTACCAGCATGATCAGCGTTGACTCCGGTAAATGGAAGTTCGTGATCAGGCAGTCCAGTACCTTGAATTTATAGCCCGGATAGATGAAAATCTCTGTCCATCCACTGCACTCTTTTAACTTTCCGTTTTCATCAGCCGCAGATTCTACGGTCCGGCAGCTTGTCGTTCCGACGCAGATCACCCGGTGTCCGCTCTCTTTTGCACGGTTGATCTTTTCTGCCTCAGATGCCTCGATCCGGTAGAATTCCGAATGCATATGGTGATCCAGAATATCATCCGCTTTTACCGGACGGAAAGTTCCAAGTCCGACATGAAGCGTTACATGCGCAATCTCCACACCTTCTGCTTTGATTTCTTCCAGAAGCTCCGGTGTAAAATGCAGTCCTGCCGTCGGAGCAGCCGCAGATCCGGAATGCTTTGCATACACGGTCTGGTAACGATTCTTGTCCTCCAGCTGGTGGGTGATGTAAGGCGGAAGCGGCATCTGTCCAAGCTGATCCAGAATCTCTTCAAAAATTCCTTCGTATTCAAAATGGATCAGACGGTTTCCTTCCTCTACAACCTCCAGAACTTCCCCTTTCAGAAGACCGTCCCCGAAGCTGACTCTTGCTCCGGGTTTCATCTTCTTTCCTGGTTTTACAAGTGTTTCCCAGACATCATTTCCTTTTCGTTTTAAAAGAAGAACTTCGACTTTTCCGCCGGTTCCTTCTTTTTCACCGATCAGTCTTGCCGGGATAACCTTGGTATCATTGATCACAAGGCAGTCTCCCGGTTTGAGATAATCTTTGATCTCACGGAAAATGTGATGACTGGTTGCACCGGTTTTTTTATCAAGAACAAGCAGTCTGGAACTGGATCTGTCTTCAAGCGGATCCTGCGCGATCAGCTCTTCCGGTAAATCAAAATAAAAATCCTGTCGTTTCATTCTTTTGACCTCTTTTCGCCTACTTACGAAGCTCGATACCCATTTCCTCCAGTGCCTTTAAGATACGGTTCATAGCAGCTGAAATGTCAGCTTCTTCCAGAGTCTTATCTTTTGCACGGAATGTGATAGAGTAAGCAACAGACTTGAAGCCTGCCTTGATCTGAGCGCCTTCATAGATATCGAACAGCTTATAGCTTTCCAGATAAGCGCCACCCTTGTTCTCGATCACTTCTTCAACCTGTCCTACCAGGATGGATTTTGGCATTACCATACTGATATCACGGCTGACTGCCGGGTATTTTGCAATTCCTTCGTATTTTCTGTCAAATGTTGCAAGTTCTGTGATCTGTGGCATATCAATGACAGCAACGTATGCTCTTTCACCGATTCCATAGATATCAGCAACTTCCGGATGAACCTCACCCATGTATCCGACAACCTTTCCATCGTAAACGATGTTTGCCTGACGTCCCGGATGAAGGAAGTTCTTTCCTGCATTTGGATCATAGGTTTCTTTCTTATGAAGTCCGACTTTTTCAAAGAACTCTTCTACAACACCTTTCATACTGAAGAAGTCTCCATCTCCGTACATTCCAAGTGTAAACTGCATTCTTTCGTCCGGCAGTTCTGTCAGTGGAAGTGCCTTTGGAAGATAAATATTTCCAAGCTCGTACAGACGGACATTTTTATTTCTTCTGTTGTAGTTTGTTGCAAGAGATGTCAGCATACCATTCAGAGATGTTGTACGCATGACACTGTAATCTTCTCCAAGCGGGTTCATGATCTGGATTGCCTGACGCATCGGATCATCCTTGTCGAGGAGGAGCTTGTCAAATACCTTCGGGCTTTCAAATGAATAAGTCATTCCCTGACTGAATCCACAGAATTCTGCAATATTTCTTGCTACTTCTTCCACACGAAGCTTGAAAGAAAGCTTACCAGTTGTAGCTTCACCTGTAGGCAGTGTAGTCGGGATATTATCATATCCGTAGAATCTTGCTACTTCCTCCGCAAGATCGGCGATACGGAATAAGTCATGACGGAAGGTTGGTGCGATCACTTCTTTTGCTTCTGCATCATATTCCAGGTCGATCTTTTCAAAATATTTAATCATATCTTCTTCCGGGATGTCTGTTCCGAGAAGTGCATTGATCTTGTCGGCATCAAATGGTACACGTACAGGTTCTTTTTTCTTGCTGTATACATCAACCATTCCTCCGACAACTTCACCGGCTCCCATTTCTTCGATCAGCTGGCAGGCACGGTTGATTGCATCCTCTGCATTATTCGGATCCAGTCCCTTTTCAAATTTACCGGATGCATCAGTACGAAGTCCGACTTTCTTGCTGGATTTACGGATGTTGGTTCCATCGAAGCATGCAGCTTCAAATAACATGGTCTGTACATTGTCAGTGATCATGGAATTTTCGCCACCCATGATTCCGGCAATACCTACCGCTTTTTCGCCATCACAGATCATCAGAACAGAATCATCCATTTCTCTTTCCTGACCATCCAGTGTTACGAATTTTTCTCCTTTTTGGGCATTGCGGACGATGATCTGATGACCTGCGATGGTATCCAGATCATAAGCATGCATTGGCTGTCCGTATTCTTCCATTACATAGTTTGTGATATCAACAAGGTTGTTGATCGGACGGATTCCTACGGAAGAAAGTCTTCTCTGCATCCATTTCGGTGAAGGTCCGATCTTGATATTTTTTACGACTCTTGCACAGTAACGTGGGCAAAGGTCTGTATTTTCTACTTTTACTTTGATGTAATCATTGACATCTTCATCATTTCCGGTTGATGTTACAACCGGTGGCTTGAATTCTTTGTGGAATGTAGCTGCAACTTCTCTTGCGATACCAACCACGCTGAAGCAGTCTACACGGTTGGAGGTGATCTCGTATTCAAATACGACATCATCCAGTCCGAGTGCCTTTACTGCACTTTCTCCGACAACTGCGTCATCATCAAAAATGTAGATTCCATATTCCGGTGCTTCCGGATACATATTTCTGTCTGAACCAAGTTCTTCGATGGAACACATCATTCCGTAGCTGTCGACTCCACGGAGTTTTCCTTTTTTGATCTTGATTCCGCCTTCTACTCTCTGCCCAGGCTCATGTCCGCCCGCAACGCGTCCGCCATCCAGAACAACCGGTACCTTGTCTCCTTCTTTTACGTTCGGAGCACCTGTAACAATCTGTACGGTCTCTGTTCCTACATTTACCTGACAGATGATCAGTTTATCTGCGTCCGGATGTTTCTCAATTTTCTCAATCTGTCCTACTACGATCTTGTCCAGATCAGCATCCAGCTTTGTAAAACCTTCTACTTTTGTTCCGGAAAGAGTCATTGCATCTGTATATTCCTGCGCTGTTACGTCAAGATCCGGAACATACGCTTTAATCCATGATAATGAAGTATCCATTTTATATCTCCTTCTGATTTGTTTATATATTTCTCTTATTCAGTCTCCAAAATCCAGCATCTTTCGATGCTGCCGCAGCTCTTCGCACTGCTCTCTGATTTTGTCGTGCTCACTAGAACTGTTTCAGGAATCTGATATCGTTCTCGTAGAGGAGGCGCATGTCGTCGATCTCGTATTTGAGAAGGGCGATCCTTTCAAGTCCTACTCCGAATGCAAATCCAGTGTATTCTTCCGGATCGATTCCGCACATTTCGAGTACGTGTGGGTGAACCATACCACAGCCGAGGATTTCAATCCATCCTGATCCTTTACAGAAACGGCAGCCTTTTCCGCCACACTTGAAGCATGATACGTCTACTTCTGCACTTGGCTCTGTGAATGGGAAATGATGCGGACGGAATTTTGTCTTGGTATCCGGTCCGAAAAGTTCTTTTGCAAATACTTCCAGAGTTCCCTTTAAGTCAGCAAAGGAAATATTTTTATCGATTACCAGTCCTTCGATCTGATGGAAGGATGGTGAATGGGTTGCATCCACTTCGTCAGAACGGAATACTCGTCCCGGTGCGATCATACGGATCGGGAGCTTGCCCTGTTCCATCACACGTGCCTGAACCGGTGATGTCTGGGTACGAAGCACGATGTCTTTGTTGATATAGAATGTATCCTGTTCATCTTTTGCCGGATGATCTGCAGGAATATTCAGTTTTTCAAAGTTGTAAAGGTCATATTCTACTTCCGGTCCTTCCACAACTTCGTATCCCATACCGATGAAGATACGCTCTACTTCTTCCAGAGCGATCGTATTCGGATGACGATGACCTACTGTATTTTTCTTGGAAGGAAGTGTTACGTCAATAACTTCCTGTTTTAATTTTTCTTCACGGATTGCAGCATCCATTTTCTTCTTTGTCTCATCAAGAAGTTCTTCGATAGCAGCTCTTGTCTCATTCACAAGCTGTCCTACCTTCGGACGTTCTTCCGGAGCTACATCTTTCATTCCTTTTAATACGGCTGTCAGTTCTCCTTTTTTACCAAGGAATTTGACACGTACATCATTTAATTTCTCCGGTACATCAGAAGCCTGGATCTGCTTAATGGCTTCCTGTTTGATGCTCTCAAGTCTTTCTTTCATGATATCCTCCTTAAAACTTGTTTTGGCTATTCATTTGCGACTATAACAGGAAATAAAATTTCCTGTGGAAGAAAAAAGAATGTGCCTTGGCACATTCTGGCACCTGCGGCGATCGCTTGTGACATCTTCCTTATACGCCGCAGTGCACATCCTCGCGGAGCGTTTTTATATATTAGGAAAGAACACTTTCCTAATATATAAAAAAATCGCCCCTAAAAAGGGACGAGATAAATCGCGGTACCACCCTGTTTCCTGCTATTTGAATAACAGGCACTCGGACTGCGTAACGTGCAGGGACGTCGTTTTCTACTTTATTTTCAAAAACGCAGCTCACGTGGGAAATTCGTTTCCTGCCTGAACCGGGGAGAACTTACAGCCGGGGATTCTCCTTCTCTGTCGGAAAACAGTTCACTACTTACACGGTCATTGCTTTTATGATATGTCATATACTTAATTATTGTAACATATGATTTTTTTATGTCAAGCGGTTTTATCCGATAGATTCACCGTTTATCTACGCAAAATCATATTCCGGAACCTGGATGCTGCTTTTTGCAGAACTAATCCTTTTCCAGGATATCCCGCTTTGCATCTACCCAGATACAGTTAATAAGCCCTCCCAGCAGCATCACATACATACAAAAATACAGCCACAGCATCACAAGAATGATCGCCGTCATACTTCCGTACAGACCGGAAAATCCTTTGAAGATTGTCAGATACATTGAAAAAACAAACGAGATCACCAGCCATCCCAGAGAACAGAAAATAGATCCCAGAATCAAATCCCGGAACGGAAGCTTTCGGTTCGGCAAAAAGTGATATACCAGAAGCGAAATTCCAGTCATAACAACAAATGAAATCACTGTTCTCAAACGCATGATCATATCCGTCGTCTCCGCAAGAAACGGAATTTTGTGATATATAAAAATACTGATATTATTACCAAACACAGAAAGTACCAGAGCCATCACAATTGCTGCAATGAACAGGATCGTATAGATGGATGCCCGGATTCTTAAAAATACATAATTTCGTGTCTCACGAAGCTCATATGCACAGTTCAGTCCTGTACTAACCGCAAGTACTCCTTTACCTGCTGACCACAGTGCTACAATCGCAGTGATCGGAATGACCGTCTTCGACTGGTTATATACTTCATTTACAATGCCAACCATAAAATCCTGCATATTTGTCTCCGGAAACAAATTTACCACTGCAGTCATAACATCTGCTTTTGTCACCGGAGTATATTGTATGATAGCAAGAAGCAGCAAAATAATCGGGATCATACTCAGCACAAAAAAATAAGCAGACTGGGCCGCGTATGCTCCCACATGCTTTTGTGACACCTGCCCTGTAATTTCCCGAATCTTGTTTATCGTTTTCATCATATAATAACTCCATTTATCTTATCGGCAGTTTCATTTTTCAAAATAGTTTATCACATTTTCACTTCTTTGAAAACCCAAAAAAACAGTTGCTCTCGCAACTGTCCTTTATCTTTTGTAGTCCCCCGAAATGCCGTTTTCCGTTTTTTGACTCCTAGCACTCCGCTAGGTGGGCGACCGCATCTGCTTTTCTGCCTTCCCCTGCGCAATGAGGGCCTGACATATTACAGAGATATAAGAATCCCGTTTAAAGTATTGTAGGTTCAAAAATACGGAAGTCTCGAACATTCCAGGTTTTCTAAAGCCTATTATAGACCATCAGCCGTGTTTTTTCAACTGTTAATCGTTGAAGATATTTACTTTTTTTACCAGAAATTAAAATACGTTTAACGTACCCATTTCCCGCTTTTTCCACCGGACTTTTCAAGCAGATGGATTTCTCTGATCTCCATTCCCCGGTCAACCGCCTTGCACATATCATAGATTGTAAGAAGAGCGGTATTTACCCCAGTCAGTGCTTCCATTTCCACACCGGTCCTGCCAGTACATGCCGTGTGGCAGATTGCCCGGATCCCATGCTCTTCTTCCAGATATTCAAAATCAATCTCGACTTTGGTAAGGTTTAACAGATGGCACAGCGGAATCAGTTCTGCTGTCTTTTTTGCACCCATGATCCCGGCAATTCTTGCTACGCCAAGAACATCTCCTTTTTTCATGCTGCCTTCCTTTACTTTCTGAAAGCATTCTTCCGACATGCGGATCACCCCGGATGCAAGTGCTTCTCTTTTTGTCTCAGCCTTTTCCCCCACATCTACCATCACTGCATTACCATCTTCGTTAAAATGTGTAAATCCACTCATGATTTTTAACCTCTTTATTTTCTGGCACATTCGCCTTCTGTTCCCCGGAGGATTCCAAGCCCATGTCCAAGTTCAGGAAGCAGAAACTCCAGTGCTTCCTGTACTGCTTTGGGACTTCCCGGGAGATTGATGATCAGCGTTTTTTTTCGGATACCTGATACAGCTCTGCTGAACATAGCACGCTTTGTGATCGTCATCGAATAATTCCGGATTGCCTCTGCTATTCCGTTTGCCATTCGGTCACAGACATTTACCGTCGCCTCCGGTGTCCGGTCCCGCTCGGAGAATCCTGTTCCTCCGGTGGTGAAGATCACATTAAGCTGTCTCTGATCAGCTAGTCTGATCAGCTCTTTTTCCAGTTTTTTCTGCTCATCCGGTAATAAAATCGTTTCTTTAATATCATATCCGGCATCTTTCAACATTTCGACAATCATGGGTCCGCTTTTGTCTTCTCGTTCTCCGACAGAGCCTTTATCACTTAAAGTAATAACTGCCGCTGAAAATGGACGGTCACTTTTCACCTGTTCCATGACAACTTCATCTCCTACCTTGATATGACCTCCGGTGACGACTTCTGCAAAGACGCCCTCTCTTGGCATAATGCAGTCACCCATTCTCTTATAAATCTGACAATGACTGTGGCATTCTTTTCCAATCTGTGTCATCTCAAGTACCACATCTCCGATATGAAATCTTGTTCCAACCGGAAGCGCGCGAAAATCAAATCCTTCCACGATCAGATTTTCACCAAATGCACCATACGCAACTTCTGCCCCTTTTGCACGAAATTCCTGAATCTTTTCATCGGAAAGCAGACTGATCTGACGATGCCATTTTCCACCGTGCGCATCTCCTTCAATCCCCCAGTCCATTTTGACCATGGCTTCACGAACCTCATGTTTTTCGGTTCCTCTCTTTTCACTGATGCAGATTCCCTTCAGTCTTCCCATTTTTATGTTTATCCTCCGATCTGTGACATATTTTTCTGTTCTGTAATAAAATTCTGCTCCTCAAAATGATGCATCTTCGGTTTTCCACGGATCGCCTGTTCGAGACATTTCCGGATTTCTTCTTCCGATCCGTGTCTTGCTGCCTCAAAAACGGAGATAGTATCTGCATAGCACAGACACGCTTTTAACTTTCCGGTTGATGTCATCCGGATCCGGTTACATCTGTCACAGAATTTTCCATGCAATGCACTGATCAGACCGATTTTCCCCTGAAAACCAGGCAGTTGATAATACACAGCAGGTCCGTTCCCAAATCGTCCCTCTAACGGATAAAACTCTCCTTCTATTCCATAAGCTTCTTTCAGTTTTCCAAGCACCCAGGCACCGGAAATGCCATTCTCTGCTCTTCCCTGTCCAATCGGCATCAATTCAATAAAACGGACATCCAGCTTGTTCTTTTTCGCCAACTCTGCCAGACTTTTCCATTCCTCATCATTGACTCCTTTTTGCAGGACCGTGTTGATCTTTACCCGGATCTCGCTTTTTTCTGCCATGAAAATGGATTTTCTGACTCTTTCCAGTTCATCTGCCCCGGTAATCTCCTGATATTTTTCCGGAATCAGTGTATCCAGACTGATATTCACCGCATCCAGCCCCGCTGCAAGAAGATCTTCCAGATTCTCACCCAGAAGAACCCCATTTGTCGTCATTGTTACTTCTTCTGTGCCCGGAATCTGCCGGATCATCCGGATCAGATCTGCGCATCCTTTTCTGACCAGAGGCTCCCCTCCGGTAATCTTAAACCTGGTAATCCCGATCCGGACAGCCTCCCTGCAGATTCGTTCAATCTCCTCATAAGTCAGGATTTCTGACATAGGAATCCACTTTGCGCCATCCGGCATGCAGTACCTGCATCGCAGATTACAGCGGTCTGTGATTGAAATTCTCATATATTCAATTGTTCGTCCATAAGAATCTCTCACAGCCTTTTCCATCCTTTCTTAATTCCAGAGTGGTTCCAGTAACACCTCGATCGTACCGCCGCAGACCATGCCTTCTTCCTCCGCATCATCTCCGGTCATATCCACATATTCTGTCTTTAGTCCTGTATTATTTTCATGCATCATGACTCTCGCTTTTCTTAAAACCTCTGCCTCCATACAGCCGCCTCCGATGGTTCCAACACAGCTGCCGTCTTCCAGGATCAGCATCTTGGATCCCACATTTCTTGGTGCAGAACCCTTTCTTGTAATGATCGTTGCAAGCATCTTCTTTCCCGGATGAACGATATCCAGGATTGCTTCCAGCAAGTCTTCCGGATAACCGCAGACTCTCTTGTTCTGATTCTTTACTTCGATGATTTCCGCCATGATCGCCACACCGATCTCCTCCGGTGTCTCAGCACCGATGTTCAGACCAATCGGACTTTTTATCTCGCCGATTACTTCCTGGCTGCATCCTTTTTCAATCAGATTCTGCTTTACCATCGCACTTCTTCGCCGGCTTCCGATCATTCCGATATAAGCATGTTCCTTCCCAACGATCTTCTCCAGACAAACCTGATCATATCTGTGACCTCTGGTCAGTACAACAAAATACGTATCCTTGTCTCCTTCGATCTGATCCAGGGCATCTTCAAACGGCTGGCAGATCACTTCCGTTGCACCCGCATTTCTGGCATGATCGGCAAACTGCGGACGATCTTCAAGAACCGTGACTTTCCATCCAAGCATAATCCCGATTTTGATCACCGGCACCGATACGTGACCACCGCCACAAATGACCAGATGCTCCTGCCCTCCAATTATATCACAAAACACCTGCTGCTCTCTGATTTCATAAAGTCCACATTTTTTCAAATCACCTGCTTCTGAAAAATGTGCTGAAAAGAAACCGTTTTCTTTACTTTCCCAGATTATTTTTTTCTCTGCCAAAATTGCTTTTTCTCCGGCTGCGGATCCTTTTGCCACTGTCAAAAGAACGTAATCCCCCGGCTTTGGTAAATCTTTTAATATCTCAAATACATTTTCCATCAAATCTCATCTACCCTACTACATATTTATTCAGTCTGTCAAATGCTTCTTTTAATACGGTTCCATCCTGAAACGGATCGGAATCTTCCGGCATTTGATCTCTCGCATGACGTTTTCTTTTATCCACATCACATTTTCTCTGTCATACAATACTTTTATTGTAACAAATTTTTCCGTCAAATGAAATAAGAAGGTGCAGCTCTTTTTGTCTGCACCTTCCCTTTTCCTTTATTTTGTGATCTGATTTTAAAAATATTTTGCATTCAGCTTTTTGACTGTCCATGCAAACCATACCAGTACCGCAAGTACCAGTACTAACATCACCCAGAATAATTTTCCTGTACTCTGCACGTAAGTATTATACAGATCTTCTGCGCCGTACAGGATCAGCACAACCGCAAGCACAAGAAGTTTCGGTCCTGCTGCTGCCCTGTATGCTTCCTTATCCTTACACTTCTTTATATTCGTATCTTTTGGTACAAGAATTGATGTATTGATGATTCCTTTGAATTTAAGCTGAAACCATGCATACAGGCTATATAATCCCGCTCCAATACCAATAATCCCGAAAATTCCTTCCATTCCGTTCATTCTTTTGCCTTCTCCTGTTTATTTTACGCCAAGAATATCCTTAACTGTCTGCTCCATCTGATCAACATCACATTCTGTATTGTGACGGATCTCGGCATTCATGATCTCTTTGATGGCATTCGGAATCTCTGTACCGGATACTTTCTGAAGCTCCTCGATCAGTTTGAAATTATCCTGTCCTTTATACTTCGGATCGATCGCTGACATAACGCTTCCTGCAAATTTATATGGACTTGCTGTGGATGCTATTACTGTCTTTCTGTCATCTTTACTGTCTTCTCTGTAAGCTTTATACACCGTTGCAGCTACCGCCGTATGGGTATCCATTACATAACCGGTATCTTCATATACATCATGGATTGTCTTTGCGACCTGCTCTTCTGTCGCATATCCTGCCGCAAAATCAGCCAGGTTTGCTTTCATCTCACCTGTAATCGCGTAACTTCCCTTTGTCTTCAGCTCAGTCATAAGATCCGTATCTTTTCTTGCATCTTCTCCTGAGATCTTGTAGATCAGACGCTCTAAGTTACTGGAGATCAGAATATCCATGGACGGAGATGTTGTAAGAACAAATTCACGGTTACGGTCATAAGTTCCTGTCTGGAAAAAGTCATAGAGAACTTTGTTCTCATTGGATGCACAGATCAGCTTTGCAATCGGGATTCCCATATTCTTTGCGTAGTATGCAGCCAGAATATTTCCAAAGTTACCGGTCGGTACAACTACATTGATCTCTTCATCTTCCGCAATCTCTTCATTCTGAAGAAGCTTCGCATAAGCATATACATAATATACAACCTGCGGAACCAGACGTCCGATATTGATAGAGTTGGCAGATGAGAACTGGTAGCCTGCTTCATTTAACTCTTTTTCCAGCTCTTTGTTCTCGAACATTGCCTTCACACCGCTCTGTGCGTTGTCAAAGTTACCGTGGATCGCAACAACAGAAGTATTGTCTCCTTTCTGTGTTACCATCTGCAGCTCCTGTACTCGGCTGACTCCGTTCTTCGGATAGAATACGATGATCTTGGTTCCTTCTACATCTGCAAATCCTGCAAGTGCAGCTTTTCCTGTATCCCCGGATGTTGCAGTCAGAATGACGATCTCATTCTTCACCTGATTCTTCTTTGCAGAAGTAGTCAGAAGGTGCGGAAGAATGGAAAGTGCCATATCTTTGAATGCGATCGTTGCTCCGTGGAACAGTTCCAGATAATAAGCATCCTCCACCTTCGCAAGCGGTGCAATCTCTTCGGTATCAAACTTACTGTCGTAAGCCTTTGCGATACAGCTCTTCAGCTCTTCTTCTGTAAAGTCTGTCAGGAATTCCTTCATAACTGTATATGCGATTTCCTGATAGGTCATCTCTTTGAGCTCACCAAGCGACACCGGAAGCTTCGGAATCGAAACCGGTACAAATAATCCGCCGTCATCTGCCATCCCTTTTAAGATTGCCTGGGAAGCTGTTACTGTCTTTTCTGCATCTCTTGTACTCTTATAAAGTAAATTCATGGTTCTCCACCCTTCTTATTCTTTCTGATTCACTTCAGCAATCTGCTAAAGTATTTTCCTATTTAGCGATTATAGCATAAGAACCTTTCAAGTGCAATGCCATCCTTATCTGCGTTTCCACATTCGTCCCCACATCCGGCTCAGAAGAAAACACAGGAGCAGTGCCCCGGTCAGAATAACGCCGATCAGAAATACCAGAATCTTTACATAAGATCCATCTCCTGTTGCAACCGTCTTTGCTTTCTCAGTTTCCTTTGGCTTTTCCGGACTTTCCGGTTTTTCCTCTTCTGCCGGCTTTTCCTTTTTATAGGTTACACTCTGTCCTTCGTCCTCCAGATCTGCGTGCACTGCAACCAGCTTCTCTTCCAGATACACTTTCTCAAATACAACAACCTGTTCTCCGTTAAGCTTCGTTGCATCAAACGTAAATTCCATCTGAATTTCTCCGAAATCTGTATCCGGGATCAGCTTTTTCTCTGCGGTCACTTCTTTTCCATCCTGAAGAACCGGCTTTTTGGTCTCCTTATCCATTAATGTGCCTTTAACTACATATTCTTTTCCAATCTCCAGATTTTTCCATTTTACCTGATCTATGACCGTTACCTGTTCTGTCCGTTTCCCGTTATGCGTTCCCGTTTCCCGGTCAGATGCTCTTGTCCCGATCTCCGGTACGGGATGTTCATCATTTGTCAGTGTCCCCAGATCAATTACTCGCATTTCCTTTGTTACTTCCACCTCAAACGCAGGAATCAGCATCCGGTCTTCATTATTTTTACAAGACAGTTCTTCCACCAGATACGTTCCGTAAGGAAGCGCTCCTCTTGTATTATCCGGAGTTCCTTCCCCAAACCAGATCCCATCTTCACTTGTCTTCCCCTCATTCGTGTTGACGGTATGTGGATTCCAGTACGCACCGGTCGAAGCCTCCCCGTTTTTATCCGTCAGGATCACATGGCTCTCCCCAGTTGCCTGCGATGTGATCCGAAATGGGATATCCGCCAGTCTTTTCAAAGTTTTATCTGCCGCTTTCACCAGCTTTAAGTCCCCACGGATGAGCTTTTCCTTTATTTCCACTGGATTCCATATTTTCAGGGCTTTATAGCTTCCATTTTGCTCCGTTCCAGTCCTGATACAATGTGTAACGGTGTCCACCAGATACCCTTCCGGCGCATGCATCTCCCATACCGTAATCGTTCCAAGCGGAAGCTCGTTATTTTCAAAAAACGGATCCCCGCTGATCAGGTGCGCCTCATCCATCCGGACCACACCATCCGCATCCGACTTCAGCTTCCAACTCCTGAGCGGCACCTTCACACCGATCTCATTTTGATTGTCAAAAATGCTATCAAAAAATGCCACATGAAATTCTGCTCCCGCAAGAGAAAGTCCTGCCTGCGCCTGCCCTTTCCCTGTTTCCGCATCCTGCTTCCGGATCAGGATTTCCACCTTTGTCTTTTCCGGTTCATCCTGACACTCATAGGTCACGGTCTGTCCGGCATTCACCGTGATCTGCCGCAGCTTTGTGTCCAGTACATAACCTTTCGGTGCTTTAGTCTCTTTGATGTCATAGGAACCCTCCGGCAGATTTTCTGCCTTCCCGTATCCTTTCTTGTCTGTCCGGATTACGCAGACTGCCTCGGATGTCCCACTTTTACAGACGGTATACTCTGCCCCTTCCAGTGAGTAGAGCTGATTATCAGCCGTAATCTCTGACCTTGCAGAGCTCTTCATGATCTCCAGGCTTCCGTTATGGGTTGTCTTAAAAAGATATATCGTTGATCTGGATTTTGCCACAAGCTGTGAAATCTGATTGCCACTCGACGGGATAGATGCCGAATGCCAGAACCGGTTATCGTTGCTATTATCTCCCCAGAAAAATCCGATATGGCAGTCTGCATCTTCTTCCTCCCAGGAAACCGGCTCAAAATAGATCACATCTCCTTTTTGCGCTTTTCCGCCCGCAAGCAGCTCCTCAATGGTGTTGTAATGATAGGATTCCACGGCATTGTCTGTCATCCAATGAAACCAGTTGCTCGCATTGACCTTGCCGCCACGGAGACTTCCTTTGTCAATTCCTGACAGATCCGCTCCACATTTTTCCAGAACATAAGCGACAAACCCGGTACAGTTCATTGCCCCATTTCCACCGTAGGCTCCGTTCGGACGCATGCAGTTCTCTGCTGTCAGAGGATATCCGCTGTAAGGCGTTCCCAGATAATAACCGTCCTTTTCGTGGTTTTTTAACTCCTCAAGCACTTTTCCCGGCTCTGCTCCTAATTTTTCATCAAGTTTTACAATCGTTTCTTTCTTTGCGATTCTCTCTGCTGAGTTTGCAGATACGACAGGCATACTGCTGCCCGACAATGATACTACCGCCAGAATCACACTTAGTATTCCGGCAAAATGATTCTTCATATATTTCATAAAAGTTTCTCCTTCTGCCTTTTCAGGTCAGAAAAGAGAATATAAAAGACGAGTACCCTTACTATAAAGGAAGAGTACCCGCTTGTCAATAGTATTTTATTGTTGATCTGCCTCCAGAACGATCACACTTCTCGGTCCCACAAGAATTCTTTCCTCCGAAATCCGTACCGGATTCTGATAAATTTCCTGCTTTTTATCTCCAGTATTTGCCGCCACATGCCAACTATATCCGCCCGGAAGTTGTGGAAGTTCTACCCAGACACCTTCCCAGTATGGATTCATCAGAAGATACACACAGTCTTCTTTTGCCATTTTGTTATCATATCCGGCAAACATGACTGCCGCCGTCCGGATCTCCGGTCTGGAAAAATCCAGTTTCCACGGCACTTCACCGTGAAAGCTGATCTCCGGAAATCCAAGACTACTCGCCCCTGCATCTCCTGTGATCGACGGATGCCGTTTCCGAAATGCCGTCATATAAGCACAAAAATCAAATACATCCTGAAACTTTTCTTTTCTTCTCCAGTCCAGCCAAGAAATCTCGTTATCCTGACAGTAGGCATTATTATTCCCGAACTGAGTATTGCCAAACTCATCACCTGCAAGGAACATCGGTGTCCCTCTGCTGCAAAGCAGGACCGCAAAAGCATTTTTCATCATCCGGTGGCGCAGTTCAACAACCATCACCTGATCAGTGTCCCCCTCTGCCCCACAGTTCCAGCTCCGGTTATCGTCACTTCCATCAAGATTTCCCCATCCATTAGCCTCATTATGCTTCTGGTTATACGAATAAAGATCATACAGGGTAAATCCATCATGGCAGGTCAGGAAATTCACAGAAGCATGTTTTCCGCGGATTCTGGTATCATAAATGTCCGGAGAGCCGGCAATTCTCTGAAGCGCTGCTCCTGCTGCCCAAAGTCCCCCTTTTAAATATTCCCGCACGTCATCCCGGTATCTTCCGTTCCATTCTGACCATCTGCGGAATGCCGGAAAACTTCCGACCTGATAAAGTCCGCCGGCATCCCACGCCTCCGCGATCAGCTTTGTATCTGCAAGCAGCGAATCATAGGCAAGATTCTTTACGAGTGGTGGATTTTCCATCGGTGACCCATCCTCATTTCTTCCCAGGATTGAGGCAAGATCAAACCGGAAGCCGTCCACCCGGTACTCTGCAACCCAATATCGCAGACAATCCTGGATCATTTTGATCACCACCGGATGATTACAATTCACAGTATTTCCACAGCCACTGAAATTATAATATTTTCCATCGGGTGTCAACATATAATAAATCTGATTGTCAAATCCTTTAAACGAAATAAACGGTCCGCATTCATTTCCTTCTGCCGTATGGTTAAACACCACATCCAGGATTACTTCAATCTGGTTATCATGCAGTTCCCGGATCAGTTCTTTTAATTCTACTCCTTCCCGGTTGTATTCCGTTGATGCTGCATAGCTCGTATTCGGCGCAAAAAAGCTGACTGTATTATACCCCCAGTAATCAATCAGTTTCTTTCCATCAACCTCACGGCTCCCCTGCAGTTCATCAAATTCAAAGATCGGCATTAGCTCCACCGCATTAATCCCCAGTGTTTTCAGATAAGGAATTTTTTCTTTGATTCCGGCAAAGGTTCCAGGATGACGGACACTTTTGTCCATCTTCGTGAATCCCCTGACATGCATCTCATAGATGATCAGTTTTTCCATCGGGATCTTATCCGGCTTTTCACTGCCCCAGAAGAAATTATTCCGGACTACTCTGGCACGATATCCCCCTGTATTTAGTGCTTTTCCCCATACACTCTGTCCGGTAACTGCCTTTGCATACGGATCCAGTAAAATATGCTTTTTATCAAACAGCAGACCTTCCTTTGGTTTCCACGGTCCGTCCAGCCTGTACGCATATTCAAATTCTTCAATATCCAGTCCGAATACCATCATGGAAAATACATCCCCGATCCGGCAGTTTTCCGGGAATGGGATCACCGCATAAGGTTCCGGTTCCTTTCTGTGAAACAGAAGAAGTTCACATGTCACAGCCCCTTTTGAATGCACTGTAAAATTAACTGCCGACTGAAATGCAGTCGCACCCTCATCACGATACAGTCCGGGACAGATTTCAAATCCATTTACATTTTCTGTCGGAACCCATCTTGGCATCATTTCTTCCAGCATTTTACCAGCTCCTTCCATGTCATGTTTTCAGTATAGCACATTTTTCCGTTTACACATCTTTCCTTTCTGTATATAATATAAAGGATTACATATTTTTTTGCAGCAGACTCAAGGAGGTTTTTTATGACTGCACAGCATCTATATTATTTATTTCAGTGCTTCTTTATATATGCCTTTTTAGGCTGGTGTACAGAAGTTGCGTTTGCCGCTTTTAAAGAACGTCGTTTTGTCAACCGTGGATTCTTAAATGGCCCGATCTGTCCGGTATACGGTTTCGGCGTGGTTGCAGTCATTCATTTTCTGACACCGCTTCGTTCCAACCTGCTCCTGCTATATCTCGGAAGTGCTATTCTTGTTACTGCAATCGAATGGCTGACCGGGTTCATTCTCGAAAAGGTTTTCCATAACAAATGGTGGGATTATTCTAATATGCCGCTCAATCTGAATGGATATGTGTGCCTTTTGTTTTCTCTGATCTGGGGAGTGTTCTGTGTTTTCATCGTAGATGTATTCCATCCACTGATTGACACACTGCTCTCACACATTCCTTTCCTTGTCGGTATCATTCTTGTATGTATTCTGGTGATTGCCGGACTTGCCGATCTCTATGTAACAGCATCCGGTATCCTTAAGCTCAACAAACGTCTTGAAAAAATGCAGACCATTGCAGACGAACTTCATCAGATTTCCGACAAGCTTGGTGAATCAATCTACAAGCGTACCATTACAGCTATGGAAAAACAGGAAGAGTTCAAAGATACTGTATCTGAGAAGCAGGAAGAATTTAAATCTGCTATTTCCGAAAAACAGGAAGCAATTTCAGACACCCTTGTCGATGTTTCTGACGAAGTAAAAGAACGGATTACTCTTCTTCGCAGAAGCTACCTGGAAAATGTCAAAGCAACTTCTCATATGCAGAAGCGTATCATGAAAGCTTTCCCGAAAATGCAGAGCCGCAACTACAAAGAATCCTTTGAAGATCTTAGAAACAAACTGAAGGAAATGTCTCTCAAAAAATAACAGGCTGTAAAAAATCCATCTGGTTTTCTTTTAAAAAAAGAAATCAGATGGATTTTTTATCTTTAAAATTATGATGTGAGTGTCAAAAGTAAATTTTACCACTCACTAATGTTTCCTCTTGATCTTGTCCAGATACGGAATCTCGATTGGATCGATTGCATCAAGTGGCTGTTCTTTATTGATCTTCTTTTTGCGTGTGTGCTTTTTCAGAAGTGCACCACCCCGGTTATAAAACCAGAAAGAAAAGATCAGAAGTTTATTGAATTTTCCAATTTTGTCTTTTGTCGTCTTCGTGTAATACTCCCCACCGGACTGGATCTCTCCTTTTTCCCTGATCTGCCGGATCAGATCCAGCTCTGTCTCAATCCGTACCGGAAATTCCGTATACCCCATGCCGACGCAGTCCAGCTTATGCGCATCACTTCCTCCGGTTCCCGGTTTTCCATATTTTTCAGCAAGATACTTCGCCCCTTCATTGGACTGTGGCGGCTCACATGCATTGAAAGTCTCTATAAAATCAAATTTTTCAATCAACTCCGGAGATTTCTGCCATCTTTTCGTATTCGTAAAACTCAGATACTTTTCCCCACACGGATGTGCCGGTCCACAGATTCCTCCATTGTGATGCACAAAATCAATCAGCAGCGAAAGCGGAAGCCCTCTCAGCTCCAGAAGGCGCATCTTTACTCCCTGTGGCATAATGATCAGAATGTGTCCCGCATCCAGTGTATCATACTCTATTCCTTTCAATACGACAAAATCTTTGTATTTTCTCCCTTTGATCGTATTCTTCCAGTGCCGATATCCATTATAGGTGTCATGATCTGTAACCAGCATTCCGCCAATGCCTTTAGACTGCAGCTTTTTAATAAATTCTTCAATCGGCACTTTGCTGTCAATTGATCCTTCTCTTACATGACAATGCATATCTATCTTCATATTTTCATCTCCAGATCTTATATCGTTGATACTATTTTATTATACCTCTTTTTTTATAACGCTGCAAGAAATACCGGTTTCTTCCAGCCATTCCTGATCAGATACAAAAAAGGATGTATCACATTCTGATACATCCTCTCATCCATCTTATCTATTCTTCATCCTCGTCATCATCATCATCCAGATCGATCAGCATGGTTCTTGCCATCTCTATTTCTTCTTCTTTTGATGTTTCTTTCTTGATCGCATTTGCTCTTCGAACCTGCTTCTTGTTGATCTCACTTGACTTCATGATAAACTGGATCACGATTCCGATAAATGTAATCACAATCGAAATGATCCACATGAAAATCACATTTTTCAGACCTGCCAGATCATAGATCATCATTCCTGCTCCAAAACCGCCTGCTAATGCCGTCGCAATAATCACAAACGGTTCAAACCAGATCATCGCAAGGATTGCGAAAATCAGTCCGACTGCTCCGCAGACTGCCAGCATGATCCAGTTTCCCGCATTTGTAATCGCAAGTACTGTGCCAGCCATTCCCAGAAAGCATACCCAGAAAGCTCCGAATTTCTTAAATACACTGTTCAGTATTGCAAAAACCAAACCCGCAACTCCGGCTGCGATCAGTACCGGAACAGCTTCCAGTCCCATAAGATATGTCACGGCAAATCCAAGCAATGCCCCTGCAACAAATCCAATCACTGCATTCCAGACACGGATCAGCTTCAAACCTAAAATTCCAATGAAAACTGATATAACAATTGATACCGCCGAAACAATCACGGCTTCTTTTCCTGCTATAAATACCGCACTGTTTCCCATGATATCCTTCAATACTATACCTATTGATTCCATCCTAATCTCTCCTCCTGTCGTACTTTCCTGTTGTTAAGTCAGACGCTTATTTTGATGAAGAGTCTGAAGATGTATCTGTATCTTCGGTCGTGCTCTTAACCGTTACGCCCTGATCAGCAAAACTGATCGTATTCCATACTTTTTTATGTACTTTAATATCCGTTTTCTTTTTCCATTTCTTACAAATTGACTGATACTGGTCACTCTTTCTCTGTGATACAATGGACTCTTTCTTGGTATCCGTTGCATCACGGTCAAGAAGGCTGACTACTTTTGCAACATAATAGCCATTGTCTGCTTCGATCACGTCTGTTACTTCGCCTTCTTTTAACTTATCAGCAGCTTTGATCAGATCTTCGTTTGGCGATGTCGTATCCGAGTCAAATGTCAGATCGGTGGCTGATGCACCTACTGCTGTTGCAAATACAGAAAAATCTTCTGCCGAAGCCGCATCTTTCTGGAAATCTTCTGCTTTCTTTTTCACTTCTGCTTTTTCGTCATCTGACATATCTGTCGATTTTCCATCACTGCCCGTTGTCTTTGTAGAGAACAGCACATACTGCATTTTCTTCTGTGCTGCTTCCTCATCGGATACATTCGTATCTACATCCGCAGTCATGGCAGTTTCCATCTTCTTCTGAAGTGTCAGAAGTTCCAGTACTTTCTTTACCGTCTTTTCATCGCCCGATACTGTATCTTTTGCAGCACTGTCATTGCTGTCAGTAAATTTCTTCGCAGCATCCTCGATGCTTTTTTCCTCATCATCACTTAGCGAAACTTTATAATCATCCTTGTGCTCATCCAGAACATACATTTCTTCCAGAGAATCCATGATTGAATCCTTATAATTCTCTTCATAAGTCTTTCCGTCTGTAACTTCTTTTCCCCAAAAATTATCTCCCAGATAACTGCTATATGTTGTTTCAAACTGCGCCTGCTGATATCTTGCAAAAAAGTTCGCCACATCTGCAGTCACTTTCTCATCTCCGACTTCTACCACTGTATCCTGTCCGTTAAACTTGCTTCCACATCCGTTTAAAGATGCAATGCAGGCAACTGCCAGTATACAGGCAACCACTCTTTTTTTCATTTATAAAATTTCCTCCTTGATCTTCTCTCCATTGTACACACTTCTTCACTATGCACTCGTATAGTATATCTTTTTTTTACCTTACTGGCAATCTTTTTCATAAAAAATACACATTATTCTTCGACAAGTCCCTGTATATCTTCGACAATTTTTCCTGCATTTTCAAGAATCTGCTCTGCTTTTTCTTTTTTATTTTTCCGAAGTTTACAATAAATAAAATATGGATTTTCTGCATCTGTCTTAAATGTCAGTTCTCCCTTATATTTTGCCAGCAGTTCCGGAATCTTTGCTACATTTACCCTTGCCTTCTCATACATGGTAAATTTGTATTCATCGCCTTTTTGCTCTACCGAAATCACATAAGCCGCATGTGCTTTCGCCTTCAGCTGCGCGATCATCAGAAGCTGCTGCACCTTGCGTGGCGGATCGCCGAAACGGTCAATCAGTTCTTCTAGCATATCTTCCTGTTCTTCTTCTGTCTCAATTGCTGCGATCCGTTTATAGATATCCAGTTTCTGATACTCATTCGGAATATAAGATGCCGGAATATAAGCATCAATATTCAGATCCACGGTTGTCGCATAGGTTTCTTCCGGGATCTCTCCCTTCAGGTGACGGACTGCCTCACTTAACATCTTACAGTAAAGATCGTATCCCACTGCATCCATATGTCCATGCTGTTCCTCCCCAAGCAGGTTTCCTGCCCCACGGATTTCCAGATCCCGCATGGCGATTTTTACACCAGAGCCAAGATCTGTAAACTCACGAATTGCCGAAAGACGTTTTTCTGCAACCTCCCGGAGCATTTTGTCTCTTCTGTACAAAAGAAATGCATATGCCATACGGTTCGATCTTCCAACTCTTCCACGTAACTGATAAAGCTGGGAGAGCCCCATCCGATCTGCATCATGGATGATCATGGTATTGGCATTGGAAATGTCAAGACCGGTCTCGATGATCGTCGTCGATACCAGAACATCAATTTCTCCATTGATGAAATCGTACATAATATCTTCTAACTTGTGTTCCCGCATCTGCCCGTGTGCATATGCCACATTTGCATCCGGCACAAGTTTCTGGATCTTCGCTGCCATTTCAGCTATATCCTGGACACGGTTATAGACATAGTACACCTGTCCCTGGCGGGAAATTTCTCTTTCGATTGCCTCCCGGACCATCTCATCATTCTCCTCCATCACATAGGTCTGGATCGGCATCCGGTCAACTGGTGCTTCTTCCAGCACACTCATGTCACGGATTCCGATCAGACTCATATGAAGCGTTCGGGGAATCGGTGTTGCCGTAAGTGTCAGAACATCAATATTTTCCTTCAGCTTTTTGATCTTTTCTTTATGCTGTACTCCAAAACGCTGTTCCTCATCAATGATCAGAAGTCCCAGATCTTTAAATGCCACATCCTTACTCAATACCCGGTGGGTTCCGATGATGATATCAACCTGTCCCTTTTTCAAATCTTCGATCGTTTTTTTCTGTTGTGCAGGTGTGCGGAAACGGCATAACAGATCCACCCTTACCGGAAATTCTTTCATCCGTTGCACAAAAGTGTTGTAATGCTGCTGTGCAAGAATCGTAGTAGGGACCAGATAGACAACCTGCTTGTTCTCCTGCACTGCCTTGAATGCTGCCCGGATTGCAATCTCTGTCTTTCCAAATCCCACATCCCCACAGATCAGACGGTCCATGATCTTTGGACTTTCCATATCCCGTTTTGTTGCCTCGATTGCAAGTTGTTGATCCTCCGTTTCCTCAAACGGAAACATTTCTTCAAATTCTTTCTGCCAGACCGTGTCCTTTTCATAGACAAATCCTTCTTTGGACTGCCGTACTGCATAGAGTTCCACCAGATCTTTGGCAATCTGCCAGACTGCTGTCTTTACCTTGCTCTTCGTGCGATGCCATTCCTGTCCTCCAAGTTTGTTAAGTTTCGGCTTTTTAGCATCTGCACTGGCATACTTCTGGATCTGGTCAAGCTGTGTGGCAAGAATATAAAGATTTCCACCATCAGCATACGAAATCTTCATATAATCCTTTGTCACCTTATCAACTTCTATCTTTTCAATTCCCCGGTAGATTCCAAGTCCATGATTCTCATGCACTACATAGTCTCCCGGTTTCAGATCCGAAAAGCTGCTTATTTTCTGTCCATCATAACTTTTTCGTTTCTTTTTCTTCTTTGTCTTTCCAAAAATATCTGACTCAGATATGACAATAAATTTAATCATCGGGTACTCGTATCCGACTTCTATATGCCCGTAGCATACCATGATCTCCCCTGGATTCACTTCACGTTCCTGATCCTCACTGTAAAAACTGCTCAGATCATAATCACGTAGATCCTCTGCCAGACGTTTTGCCCTTGTTCTGGACCCAGAAATCAGAACCGCCCGGTATCCGTTCCTTTTCAGTCTTTTGAGATCCTGTGTCAGCATCTCAAAGCTGCTGTTATACGGGTTAACGCTTTTTGCCTGGATCCCAAACCGCTTTTTCACAAAAAATGGCTTACATTTCATTTCCAGAGCACACATCCCGATCATACAGAATTTGTTCAGAAATTTTATAATTTCATCAGTCGTAAAAAATTCCGGAGCTTCTTCCATTTCCCCGGTCCTTTCCATTTCTTCTGCACGGTTCTCTCTCGCTTTTTCCACTTCATTTTCTGCCAGACGCCCTTTTTCCAGAAGCCTTGCTGGTTCATCCAGGAACACCAGGGTGTCCTTCGGATCAAAGTAGTTGATAAAAGAAACTTTCCGGTCACTTCCCAGTCTGTCATCTGCCGGATAAATAACGATCTGTTCCAGATTCTCTACAGATCTCTGGCTGTCCACGTCAAAAGTCCGTATTGAATCCACTTCATCTCCCCAGAATTCAATACGGATCGGCAATTCCTCGGTAAGTGGGTAAATATCAATGATCCCACCACGAACTGCAAACTGCCCCGGACCATCCACCTGGGCTTCCCTGTCATATCCAAGTTTTATGATCTTCTCCTTCAGCGATTCAAATTCCAGCGCCTCCCCATTGGAAATGGTCAGAATGTCCCCTTTTATTTCTGCTTCCGATGGCAGTTCATCCATGAATCCGTCAATCGTTGTAATGACCGTAACCTGGCTTTTTGCCTCCATCATCATCTGCAAGGTTTCCATCCGCTGTTTGACCAGCTGTTTTCCGTGGATATCTGCCTGATAAAAAAGGAGATCCTTTGCCGGATAATAGCTGGTATTTTCATTTAAAAAACGATATTCTTCGTATAATTTTTTTGCTTTATCTTCACTGGAAAGAACGATCAATGTATGCCCATAATCTTTTCCAAGCGCATACATCAAATGCGTTTTCTGTGATGTCACACACCCGGAAAGAAGCAGCATGCCCGGTTCCCGTCCACGCTCTTCATAGATTTCTTCAATCTCTGCCAGTTCAGATAAAGGAGCCGTAAGTGCATGCATCGCTTTTTGCCTCCTCTTATTCTTTCTTTTTCTGGTTATATTCGTTCATTGCCTGATCGATTGCTCCCTGCAAGATCAGAGCAGAAGCTTCACAGGCAAGATCATATCCTTCTTCCATAAGTACACGGTCCTCTTTGGAAAATTTTCCAAGAACATAATCAGCAAGATCATATCCTTTCGGTTTTTCTCCCACACCTACCTTGATCCGTGGAAACACACTGGTTCCAAGATTGGCAATGATATTTTTGATTCCGTTATGTCCACCGGCACTTCCTTTTCTGCGGATCCTGAGTTGTCCGACTTCCAGACTGATATCATCATAAATTACAAGAAGTTCTTCTTCCGGATCGATCTTGTAATATTCCACCAGACTACGGATACTCTCTCCACTCAGGTTCATATAAGTCTGCGGCTTCACAAGAAGCACTTTCTGTCCCTCGATCACTCCTTTTCCGATGAGGGCACGGTGTTTTTTAGTATCGACTGCTATCTGGTATTTCTCCGCCAGGCGGTCCACCACATCAAATCCAACATTATGTCTTGTCCCCTGATACTTTTCATCCGGGTTTCCAAGTCCTGCAATTATAAACATTCTATTCACCTCTGCTTTTTCTCTTTCCTGATTCTACTAAATCCTTTCTCTTTTGTCACGCATTTCTCATGCATAAACTATTTTTTCTTTTCATATAGTTTATTAAGCGGCATAACCTGCCGAAATTCCATACTGCCTAAGGAGGTTCTTTATGAATTCCAAAACAAAAATCATCGTACTTCACATGAAAGAAATTATCTATACTGTTATTTTTGCCACTTTAGGTATTCTCATCCTCTGCCTTTTATTCTTTATGTTCTCCGGAGACCGGCATTCCTCTGTATCCGACAAAAAATATACTCCCGGCGTTTATACCTCTTCTTTTACACTCGGAAATGAAGATCTGGAAGTGGAAGTTTCTGTCTCTGACACCTCTATCAATTCCATCCGCATTTCCAATCTAAGTGAGACGGTAACTGCCATGTATCCTCTTCTTCAGCCATCTCTTGAGAATCTGGCTGACCAGATCTGTAAATCCCAGTCCCTTGATCATCTTACGCTTTCAAGTGACAGTCCCTATACTTCTCAGCTTCTTCTCAACGCCATCCGTGATGCGCTCAAAAAAGCTGCGGCAACCAACTGATGCCGCAGCTCTTTTCCTTTTATTAACCTTCCACGATCAGATACTGTCCGTTCGGAAGTGCGAATACTTCTGAAGCCTCTTCCAGCTCTTCATCACTCATACCATTGATGTCCGCTCCGCTTTCATCCAGATAATCTCTCACATCCTTGATAGAATCTACAACAACCGCCATACAGTCTTCCAAAAACGCTTCTGCCTCTTCCAGTGTCTCTGCAACCGGCTCATCAAAAAGCTGTGACTGCATATTCAGGAATGTCTGCAGACATTCTTCATCATACTCATACATACAGGCAACCCTCCCTTATCTTTCTCACAGAAAAATTTTCTCATCTGAACTATAAATAGTTAAGCAATTCTTCAGCATGTGCAATTGTTGCATCTGCTCCTGTCTCCACAAGAAGTTCTTTGGTCCGGAATCCCCATTCTGCTCCGACTGTAAACATACCGGCAGCCTTCCCTGTCTTCATATCTACATCCGAGTCTCCTATGTATATTCCTTCTTCCGGCGATACCCCTAATTTATCAAGTATCCACAGAAGTCCTTCCGGATCCGGTTTCTTCGGAAATTCACCCGACTGCCCCTGAATATGGTCAAAATATCCTTTTCCAAATGTACTTTCCACTACATCGATCGCCTGCAAATGTGGTTTGTTGGAAAATACTGCAATCTTTATTCCCTTCTTCTTCAGTGAATCTAACATCTGAACAACGCCATCATAAGGACGTACATGGTACATACAATTTTCTCCAAAGATTCTGCTGTACACTTCCATACCTTCTTCAATCCTCTTAAGCTCTGTGTCTCCGGACGCACGAAGTGCACGTTCCATAAGGCATCTGGCTCCATCCCCAACGAAGCTTCGGCACTGATCTTTGGTAATCGTCTCAAGTCCCATTTCTTCTAACGTCTTATTCGTTGAATAAGTCAGCGAATCCAGCGTATTTGTCAAAGTTCCATCCAAGTCAAAAATACACGCTTTATACATTGCTGTTCTCCTGTTCTTCTGTTCTATGATTATAATAGTATGAACCTTGACAAATTTCAACTGGAAATCTCTATTTTTCTATTCACTTCGCAGATATTGTCGCATAGCCCTGAGTGCATTCTTTTCCAGGCGGCTTACCTGTGCCTGTGAGATTCCGATTTCTTCTGCTACCTC
The DNA here is from genome assembly GCF_027697525.1 of Coprococcus sp. AM97-35. Lineage (NCBI taxonomy): Bacteria > Bacillati > Bacillota > Clostridia > Lachnospirales > Lachnospiraceae > Coprococcus > Coprococcus sp. AM97-35. The sequence continues at coordinate 114,947 of NZ_JAQESL010000005.1, forward strand.
CATCTGCGTTTTTCCTTCAAAAAAACGAAGTCTGATAATATACTTCTCCCTTTTTCCGAGTCGGTCCATTGCCGCCTGAAGAGACAGTTTCTCCACCCATCTGTCTTCTTTGTTCCTTTTGTCACTGATCTGGTCCATCACATACATAGCATCTCCATTGTCATTATATACCGGCTCATTTAAGCTGACCGGCATCTGGATCGCATCCAGCGCATAGACGATCTCTTCCTTTGCGATCCCGATTTCCTCTGCAATTTCCTGAACAGTAGGTTCTTTCTGGTTTACTTTGACATAATTTTCTTTCGCGTAAATGGCTTTATATGCCGTATCACGAAGTGACCTGCTAACACGGATCGAATTATTGTCCCGGATGAACCGCCGGATTTCTCCAATGATCATCGGTACCGCATAAGTTGAAAATTTTACTTCCAGTTCCGGATTGAAATTATTGATTGCCTTGATCAGTCCGATGCACCCGATCTGAAACAGATCATCCGGATTTTCACTGCTTCCCGAAAAGCGTTTGATCACACTGAGTACCAGACGCAGATTTCCTTTGATATACTGTTCTTTTGCCTCCTCATCCCCCGCTTTGATCTTCTCAAAAAGCACCTCTTTTTCCCCGTCGCTAAGCAGGGGAAGCTTTGCTGTATTTACACCACAGATTTCTACTTTATTAAGTACCATCTCAATAAACCTCCAAATCTTTACTGGTATAAATTTTTCTCAAAACTGTTTTTATTTATTCGATTCCCACTAAAATATTAAAAATATCGCTCCTTGACTTTTTTCGCACTCTTCTGAAAGAATATACATCTTAGTAATATTGTCTGATTTTCTATCATTTTTCTTTAAATTATAGTATAATATACTAAAATAATTTTTACGCAAAGGGGTTGAGTATATGAAACTTACTTTTATCGGTGCCGCCCATGAAGTAACTGGAAGCTGCCATTATCTTGAAGCATGCGGAAAACATATTCTAATAGACTGTGGACTGGAACAAGGACCTGATCTGTATGAGAATCAGGAAATCCCGATCAATCCTTCCATGATCGACTATATCCTCTTAACGCATGCACACATTGACCATTCTGGCAAGATTCCTCTGCTTGTAAAAAATGGTTTTAAAGGAGAAATCATCTGTACATTCGCCACCTCTGATCTGTGCAGCATTATGCTCCGTGACAGTGCACATATCCAGGAATCCGAAGCAGAATGGCGAAACCGGAAGGCACTTCGTTCCGGTGCTCCGCTTTACGAACCACTTTATACTGTACAGGACGCCATGAATGCAGTTGCACTTCTTGCGCCGATCGATTATAACCAGACGATCCAGCTCTGTGAAGGAATCGAACTCCGCTTCACAGATGTCGGTCATCTGCTTGGTTCTTCCTGCATTGAAGTCTGGATCACAGAAGGCGGTGTAAGCAAAAAAATCGTATTTTCCGGAGATGTCGGAAATATTGACCAGCCGATCATCAAAGATCCGCAGCATGTGGATGCAGCCGATTATCTTGTCATCGAATCCACCTACGGAAACCGGGTCCATTCTACTGTAAAACCGGATTATATTAAGGATCTTACCAGAGTCCTGCGCGAAACCTTTGCCAAAGGTGGAAATGTAGTCATTCCATCTTTCGCAGTAGGAAGAACCCAGGAGCTTTTATACTTTATCCGTGAGATCAAAGAAAATAATCTTTTGCCGGAATATCAGAATTTTGAAGTTTATGTAGACAGTCCTCTGGCGATCGAAGCAACCAACGTTTTCCAGAAAAATGTACAGTCCTGCTTTGATGAGGATGCAATGGCTCTGATAAGTAAAGGAATCAACCCTCTTCTTTTCCAGGGACTGAAAACCACGATCACCAGTGAAGAATCTAAAATGATCAACTTCAATGACAAACCAAAAGTAATCATCTCTGCTTCCGGAATGTGTGAAGCCGGCCGTATCCGCCATCATCTGAAACACAACCTCTGGAGAAAAGAATGCACGATCCTCTTCGTAGGCTATCAGGCAGTTGGCACTCTTGGCCGCAAGCTTGTCGAAAGCAAACCGGAATCAGTCCGGCTCTTTGGCGAAAATGTAGAGGTTAATGCCCGTATTGAAGTCCTTGCAGGGATCAGCGGACATGCCGATATGAATGGTCTTCTGAACTGGATTGATGGATTCAAAGAAAAACCATCCCACATCTTTGTTGTACATGGAGAGGATACGGTTACAGATTCTTTCGCTGCTGCCATCACAGACCGTTTCGGCATTCCGGCATTTGCACCATACTCCGGAGGCTGTGTTGATCTCGCAACCGATACCATCCTTTCTGAAGGTATCAGGCTTCCGAAAAAAGCAGTTGAAAAGCCGGCCAAAGCACGTGCTCTTACTTCATTCAACCGCGTGGTTGCGGCAGCCAAACACCTCATGGATGTTGTGCTTAAAAATGAAGGTCTTGCAAACAAAGATCTTGCAAAATTCGAGTCACAGATCCAGAATCTTGCTGACAAATGGGATCGTGACGACAGATAAATACCGATCTTATCTTTCCAGAGACCGGCTTCCGACATGGAACGCCGGTCTTTTCCTGTCTTTTTCGACAATTCTTTAAAAAAATCCAGCATTTCAGCATGTCGAATAAAATTATTCTGTTTTTTCCATCTTCTGACAAAATCTGAAACACATCTTTTCTATAATAAAGCATGCTTAAGTACCAAATCTATTTAGCAGCTAAAGAGAAAGAAGGATAAGACTATGCAGTATGAAGTATATCTGGATGTATTGTTTCTGGAAAATATGATGATGGATTTTCTGATTCTTCTGGCAGTAAAAAAAGTATTTCCATGTTCTGCCACTTATGGAAGTCTTCTTGCCGGTTCCTTTACCGGTTCACTACTGACCTGTGCCATTTTATTTTTTCCATGCCCGGTATGGACCCGCTATATCCTGCTGTTTTTCCTGGTAAATTCCTGTATGACAGTGATCGGATTGAAAATCCGGACATTTCCCGTTTTTTTCAAAGCATGGATTCTGCTCTATCTTGCAAGCTTTCTTCTTGGAGGTATCATGAGTTGGCTCCGTCTTTATTTTGGAAAATTTTTCCGGATCATATCTTTTCTTTTCACCCTTGGCATCTGTGGTTTTTTTCTTTTATATCATGGACTTTTGTTTCTAAAGAAACTATGGAAATCACAAGATCATAGTTTTGATGTGATTTTAACTGTAAATGGAAAAGATTTTCATCTGAAAGCCTTTCTGGACAGTGGTAATCATCTTTCTGATCCACTGACCGGAAAGCCGGTTCATATTATCAGCAAAGACGCCTGTCAGAAGATTTCTTCCCAAATCTCACCTGGAAGACTCCGGTACATCCCGTACCGGACTATACAGAAGACGACCAGTATTCTTCCTGTTTTTTCTGTCAAGAAAATGAGAATAACAGGAGAATCTGAATTTTTGATCCAATCTCCACTGATCGGTATTTCCGAACAGAAGAATTTTGGAAACGGAAAATATGAAATGCTATTGCATCCTGAAGATTGTTAGGAGGATTATAATGATGATAAAAGTTGCTGTTTCAGATTGTTTTAAATTGAAAATGATTCCCTCTTTCCGCAGTGTTTTCTTCCCGGAAAAGCAGGAAATCCATTACATAGGAGGGACAGATATCCTGCCGCTCCCACTTAGCAGTGAAGAAGAAGGTCATGCCATTTCCCTTCTCGGAGGCGGGCAGGATGAAGAAGGAAAAAAGCTTCTTATTGAACATAACCTGCGTCTGGTTGTATATATAGCGAAAAAATTTGACAATACCGGTGTAGGCGTAGAAGACCTGATCTCCATCGGCACAATTGGACTGATCAAAGCAATCAATACCTTCAATCCAGAGAAAAATATCAAACTTGCCACCTATGCCTCCCGTTGTATTGAAAACGAGATCCTCATGTATCTGCGCCGGAATAACAAGACCAAACTGGAGGTCTCCATCGATGAACCGCTCAATGTTGACTGGGATGGAAATGAGCTTCTTCTCTCCGATATTCTTGGAACTGAAGAAGATACTATTTATCGTGATATGGAAACCGAAGCAGAACACAAACTTCTTGGGAAAGCCATCGGACGGCTTTCAAACAGGGAACGGGTAATCGTGCAGATGCGATTCGGACTCGGAACCCCCGACGGGGAAGAAAAAACGCAGAAAGAAGTGGCCGATCTTCTTGGGATCTCCCAGTCTTACATATCAAGACTTGAAAAGAAAATTATGCAGAGACTGCGACGCGAAATGGTACGCTATGAACAGTAAACTATAAAAAACAGGGAAACAGTAATTTCTTACTGCTTCCCTGTTATTTCATTCTTATTTCTTGAAGAAATCCGGAATCTTGATAGACTGCTCTTTCACCTTGCTCTGTGGAGTTCTTGCACTCTGAAGCGGTGGTACCTGTGTAGTCTGCTGCTGTACCGGTCTGCCTCCGTATACCGGTCTTTCTACATTGCTGTATTCTCCCGGATTAAACTGTGGACGTGAAATATTGCTTGCTCCCATTCCAGATCCACCGTTCATCATAGCTGCTTTATGTTCCAGTCTTGACTGAAGCTTGCTCTGTGTTCCACCTACATTGTGAAGACCTGTTGCGATAACTGTGATAGTTGCTTCATCTGACTTGGAATCATCATACATTGCACCGAAGATGATGTTTGCATCTTCACCTGCAAGATCCTGTACATATTCTGCTGCATCACTCGCATCCATAAGTGTGATGTCACCTGAAATGTTGATGATAACGTGAGATGCACCTGCGATGGTTGTCTCAAGCAGAGGGCTGGCAACTGCCTGCTTAACTGCTTCAAGAGCCTTGTCATCACCTTTGCCCTGTCCGATACCGATATGAGCAATTCCTTTATCTGTCATAACTGTCTGTACATCGGCAAAGTCAAGGTTGATCAGTGAAGGTACATTGATCAGGTCTGTGATACCCTGGATACCCTGCTGAAGAACTTCATCAGCTTTCTTAAGTGCTTCCGGCATAGTTGTTCTTCTGTCTACAATTTCAAGAAGCTTATCATTCGGGATAACGATAAGTGTATCTACATTTTCTTTTAATTTTTCGATTCCGGCAAGAGCGTTGTTCATTCTTGTCTTGGATTCGAATTTGAAAGGCTTGGTTACAACGCCAACAGTAAGTGCTCCCTGCTCTTTGGCAATACGCGCAACAACAGGAGTTGCTCCTGTTCCTGTTCCGCCACCCATACCACAGGTAACAAATACCATATCAGCTCCCTTGAGTGCTGACTGGATCTCTTCGGCACTTTCCTCAGCTGCTTTTTCACCGATCTCCGGTTTAGCCCCTGCACCAAGACCCTTTGTAAGCTTGTCTCCGATCTGCATAAGAGTCGGAGCTTTACATAACTGAAGAGCCTGTTTATCTGTATTGATTGCGATAAATTCAACACCTGCAATCTGTTCATCGATCATGCGGTTGACTGCATTGTTTCCGCCGCCACCTACACCGACTACAATTATTTTAGCTGCTGCTTCTGATTCATTTGTTTTAATTTCTAACAAGAGTTTCTCCTCCTTCGTCACCTTATTATATTATACACCCTAAATGTCAATATGCGCTTAGTTATACATAAGACTATAATATATTTTTTTCCGAAAAATATCAATAGAATTTTGTATATTTTCCTATTTTTTTATTCACTTGACACAGATTATGTTCCAAGGTCCGGAATCACATCTTTTTCGAAGGTAATTGTAATATTATCTGTGTTAAAATTTTCCAGATACAGGGTTCCTCCCTGATCTCCCAGCTTCTCAAGGATCGGTGATATCTGCATGATCCGTTCTTCCAGATTCGTGTGCCCGACATTGACACATTTGTTTCCAAAAAAAAGATACAGATCTGAACCAGAACAAACAATCTTATCCGGCGCGAGATCACATTTTTTCAGTGTCATCGTCATATCCAGAAGGTTCCCAAATGCTTTTTTGTTCGCCTTGCTGACCGGAAGTGCTTTGTAAAGCTGTACTTTCTTTACTTCCAGCCCTTCAATGCACGGGATTCCATCCCACAGCTCCTTTGTCTTTGCAAGTACGATACCATCCTTGTCAAAATAAATACATTCATCACCTGACACGATATAACCGGCCACACGCTTCTCTTTGATCGTCACCTTCACAGTCCACGGATTCTTCATCGTCACATTTGCCTCTTCCATTGCCGGAAGCAGCTCGTGATTCATCAGGTGGTTCCTGATCATCACATACAGAGAATTGGAAGACCAATTATCATCCTGCACCCAGTCTGCAATCTCCTGTCTGCTAAGATACTGATTTCCTAATACTTCGATTTTCCGCACTTGAAAGAGTAAAAGAAACGTAATCATAGCTATGCAAACCAAAATAATGACCAGAATGGCTTTCATGGCAGCCTGCTTTATGATTCTCTTTTTCCTTTCTTTCTGTATCATCCCATCAGGCATCTTCCTCCTTCCGTCTTTTGTATATCTCCTGTTTAGTCTACCACTTGTGACACACTTAGCACAAGTCCCATTTCAATTAAAAGAAACATCACCGATGTTCCTCCATAACTGATAAAAGGAAGTGTAATCCCCGTATTCGGAATTGTGTTCGTCACAACTGCAATATTTAAAATAACCTGAATCATCATATGTGCCATCGCTCCGGTCGCGATCAGCGCACCAAAAAGATCCCTGCTTCCGGATGCGATCAGGAAAAAGCGCCAGATCAGAAGCAAAAACAGAAAAACGATAATCCCAGCACCTGCGAGTCCAAGCTCTTCACAAATAATTGAAAAGATCATATCATTCTGTGCCTCAGGTACAAATCCCAGCTTCTGTACACTGTTTCCGATCCCGACTCCGAATACTCCTCCGGATCCAATCGCGTAAAGCCCCTGCAAGGTCTGATAACCCTTTTCATATTTTTCCGGATTTCTCCAGATAGCAAGCCGTTCCAGCCGATAGCTTTCAAGGGCAAGAAAAATCCCCATAAAGCAGGCGCCTGCGATTCCCATCAAGGCAAATTGCGCATACTTCGGACTTGCAACAAAGATCAGGATCACACCGATTCCCAGAATAATGATCGCCGTGCTTAAATTACTCGCTCCCACAAGTCCCACGATTGGAAGGATCCAGAACATGATCCTGCAAAGTGTCCACATTTTTCCGATTGTTTTTACGTTCTTCGTCACAAGATCCGCCAGAAAAAGAATCAGTGCAACTTTCGCAAATTCTGATGGCTGAAAAGAAAACGGGCCCAAAGCTAACCATCTTTTGGACCCGTTAATTTCTCTGCCAAACAACATGACCGCAACCGAAAGTGCAACTGCTGCCAGATAACCAAATACTGCCAGTCTCTGCCAAATGTGGTAATCCATCCCTGCCACGAACAGCATCAGTACAATTCCAAGCACCGTCGCAAACGCCTGCTTTTTCAGATAGTAAAAGGAATCATGAAATTTCACCTGCCCGTTATATGCACTGGTACTGTATAAGATCACCAGTCCGATCACAACCAGGAGAACAACAATCAACAGAAGCGTGTAATCCATACGCCCCTTTTTCCCTTTTTCCTCCACTTTGTTTCACGCCCTTTGATACAGATTATATGAAATTATTTTATTTCTTTTATAATGCATTCACGTATTTTTTGAATTCTTCCCCACGCACTTCATAGTTCGGGAACATTCCCCAGCTTGCACATGCCGGTGACAGCAGAACTGCATCTCCGGGTCTTGCAAGCTCCACACAGGTATCGAGTGCTTCTTCGAAAGTATCTTTTAAAATACAGTCATGAAATCCGCACTCTGCTGCTTCTTTCTGAATCTGCTCTTTTGTAGCACCGATCAGTACCAGATAGCGGACTTTTCCATCAAAGCTCTGGATCCATTCATGGAAATCGGACTGTTTATCATATCCACCACCGATCAGGATCGTCGGGCGGTTCATTGCCTGGATTCCCTTGATCGCCGCATCCGGATTCGTTCCTTTAGAGTCATTGTAATAGACAACCCCGTTCTTCTCTGCCACATATTCAATACGATGCTCAACCCCCTTAAATGCAAGTACAGACTTACGGATCACATCCAGATCTACACCGTAAGCTGCTGCCATTGCAACCGCTGCCATAACATTCTCATAATTGTGGACGCCAAGGATCTGTAATTCGCCGGTCTTACAGATGACCGTTCCTTCTTTCTCCTTTTCCGGTTTGTATACAATGTCTTCTCCGTCAAGATAAATGCCCTGTTCCAGTTTATGCTTACTGCTGAAAAATAGAACACTTGCCTGAAATTCATCTGCCATCTTTCTTGTCTCTTCATCTTCATAATTGAGAACGCAGATATCTTCTGGTGTCTGATTCTTCGCAATATTCATCTTTGCACGAATATATGCTTCCATCGTATGATGGCGGTTCAGATGATCCGGTGTGATATTAAGAACTGCACTTACCTTTGGATGGAAGGTATGAATACTCTCCAGCTGGAAGCTTGAGAGCTCTGCCACGATCACAGAATCTTCTCTGGTATCTGCTGCGGCATTCGTATATGGTGTACCGATATTTCCCACAACAAAAACGCTGTCACGGGCATTTTTCATAATCTCGCCTAAAAGAGAGGTTGTTGTCGTTTTCCCATTGGTTCCGGTAATTCCAAGCACATCTCCTTTTCCGCATACATAGGCGAGCTCAATCTCGCCCCAGACAGGAATTCCTTTTTCTTTCATAGCCAGAACAACCGGCAGATCAGTCGGCACCCCCGGACTCATTACAACCAGATCAAGACTTTCCATCTCCTCTTCCGGAAAAGCTCCGAGAACAACGCGGACTTTGCTTCCCTCACCAAGCTGTGCTTTCATTGCCTCGGCATCTTTTTTATCATTTCCATCATACAGAATTACCTCTGCCCCTTCTTTTTCCAGTAATCCGCAGGATCCGATCCCACTGATCCCCGCACCGAATACCAACACTTTCTTTCCTTGTAAATCCATTCTTGTAAGCCTCCTATAATGCCAGCAGTGCAACCAGGCACAGAATTGCAGTTACAATTGAAAATACTGCAACCACCCGTGTCTCGCTCCATCCACACAGCTCAAAATGATGGTGGATCGGCGCCATTTTAAAGAAACGCTTTCCGCCTGTTTTCTTAAAATATGTTACCTGAATCATAACTGATAAAACTTCTACCAGATAGATCAGTCCTACGATGATAATGAATAATGGCATCTGGAGCATGTATGCTGTCGAAGCAACAAATCCCCCAAGAGCCAGTGATCCGGTGTCGCCCATAAATACGCTTGCCGGATAAACGTTGAATAATAAGAATCCCAGCAGCGCACCTACCACTGCACAGGTAATCGGTTCGATCCCACTCTTTGTTCCGATCGCAACAACTGTAAAGAAGGTTGCCACAAGAACTGTTACACTGGATGCAAGCCCGTCCAGTCCATCTGTAAAATTCACACCATTGACGGTACCGATCACTGCAATAAAAAGTACCGGAATGGCAAACCAACCGATGTCCAGATATTTCCCACCTGAAAACGGTATCAGCATGGTAAGCGGTATCTTTGCCACTTTCACGATGTAAAATGCAAAAATCGCTGTAATCACGATCTGGAGTGCCATCTTCTGCATCGGCATCAGTCCATCTGATCTGTGAAGAACAACTTTCAGATAATCATCCAGGAACCCGACCAGTCCGAATCCAATCGTTACAAAAAGTACCGGAATCACCTTCGGATACTCTCTTACATAGATCAGCGAAGTGACCGCAATCGCAAACAAGATCATCACGCCTCCCATCGTCGGCGTTCCGGCTTTTTTAAGATGCGACTTCACCCCGTCTTCTCTCTCTGTCTGATCCATCTTGAGTCTTCTTAAAACAGGAATTACCACCGGTCCTGCTGCCACACTGAGAACAAACGCGATCAGCACCGGTATGACCATTGTAAAATCCATAATACACCTCTGTCTTTCTTTTGTTTTCAAAATCAGCCCTTATCTTAAAGGCACAGATTCTACGCTTTAGTATAATGTATCTGCCCTGTTTTTTCAACTGCTTCACGGGTTTTCTTCCCGTTCGATTCCAAGATAGGGAAGAATATTGTCGAAAATATCGCGCACAACCGGAGCTGCTATCGTCCCGCCATAATAGATACCCTGTGGATTGTAAATAATTGCCATTGCTGCTACCTGCGGATCATCTGCAGGTGCAAATCCGATAAAAGATCCTATATAACGGTTCGCACTTCTTGGCAGCGTCTGGCTGGTCGCTGTCTTTCCTCCGATCCGGTATCCTTCGATCTGTGCTTTTTTTCCTCCTCCCTCGGACACAACCGTTTCCAGTATCTTTCTCATCTTTTCTGACGTTTCTTTAGAAAGAATCCGTTTTCTTTTTCTATAAGAAATCGTTTCTTCTTTCTCTCCACTTTCCGCATCATAAACGGCGACGCCAAAATGAGGAGTGATCCTTTTTCCCCCATTCACCAGAGAACATACTGTTGTTGCCATCTGCATCGGTGTCACCTGAAAAGACTGTCCAAACGACATCGTTGCCAGCTCTACCTGCCCTACATTTTCCTTCTTGTGCATGATCGTTGCAGCCTCTCCCGGAAGATCTACACCTGTCTTCCCCATCAATCCGAATTTTTCAAAATATTTATAAAAATTCTCTGTTCCAAGCCGCATCCCTACTTCAATAAAAACCGGATTACAGGAATTCTGCACCCCCTGTACAAACGTCTCGGATCCATGTCCAGTCGTCCTCGCACACCGGATCCGGCGGTCTTCCACAAGCTTGTATCCAGGACAGTAAAAAGTATCTTCTTCTTTGACCACTCCCTCTTCCAACGCCGCCGAAGCAGTAAATACCTTAAAGATCGATCCTGGTTCATAAGTATCATTGATACTCCTGTTCCGCCACATCTGATTCAGCATTGCCTGTTTTTCTTCATCATTCAAAGCGGCATCTGTTCCCTCCGGTAATGTAAACGGGGCATTCAGATCAAACTCTGGAGCATTGACGCAGGCATAGATTTCCCCTGTTTTTGGATTCAGGATCAAAATCACAACTGCATCTGCCTGTTTTTCTTCCCTTACTTTTTCCGCAGCCTGCTGTGCATATTCCTGGATATTATAGTCCAGGCTTACCTGCAGAGTGTCTCCGGAAACCGGTTCTACTCTGTCTTCCAGCGTATCCGCAAGCTCAATCCCTCTGGCATCAGTTGTTGTCAGAATCATTCCATTCACACCTTTCAGATAATTTTCATACTTTACTTCCAGTCCAATGATTCCCTGATTGTCTCCACCGGTAAATCCAAGAACCTTTGAAGCCAGATTGCCATACGGATAGTACCGTTTAAAATCCTCATCTACCTTCACCCCATCCAGTTCATATGCACGAATCCGGTCCCCGGTCTCTTTCTCCACATTTGTCTTTATTTTTTCTCTGGAAGAAACTTTTTCGACTCTTTTCCGAATCATTTCTTTCTCTATTCCCAGCTCATCGGCAAGAACCTGGATCACTCTCTCCGGATCTGTTATCTGACTATGGATAACAGATATGGTACACACCGCTTTATTGGTCGCAAGGACTTTGCCATTTCTGTCAATGATCTCTCCCCTTGCCGCCTTGATCTCTCTCTCTCTTTCGTGCAGCGTTTTTGCTTTCTGTTGATAATACGCAGCATCAAATATCATCAAATACACCAGTCTTGCGATCAGAAAAAAAATCATCAGAAGCGCGCTTAAAAATACTACCAGCATTTTCTTTTTATTATAAGTCTTATTCCGCATAAAAACCCCGAAAAACAGATTCTTACTATTACTGTATGATCTGTCTTCCGGGGTTATACCCAAATTACTCAGCCGGAGCCTTTGTAATATTCAAATACGGAAATGCTTCTGCCATAATATCAGAAGCGAGCTGCGAAATCAGGCTGCTGGTCGCTGACTGATCCGGAGCATTCGGTTCATCGATGACTACATAAATCATAATTTCCGGATTCTCCTGCGGTGCATATCCGATAAAGGATACCACATTCTTATTCTCTCCACGGGGCAATTTTTCCGCTGTACCGGTCTTACCACCGATATCATAACCTTCTACCTGTGCATATCTACCACTACCGTTCTGAACAACACTGTACATATAACTTTTCAGTTTATCAGAAGTTTCTTTAGAAATTGTCTTCTTCTCCAACACCGGATCAATAGTCTGGATCACATTTCCGTTCTCATCCTGAATAGCTTTTACAAGATGCGGTTCATAATAATCGCCACCATTGATCAGAGAACAGAATCCTGTCGCAAGTTGAAGCATAGTTACGTTAAAATTCTGTCCGAAAGAGTTGGTTGCAAGATCCGTTTTGATCATTCCATCCGGTGACTGCAAAATACCAACCGCCTCACCCGGAAGATCAATTCCCGTATACTGACCGAATCCAAAAATACTCTGGTACTTACAGAATTCTTCCGGTCCGATTGCCAGACCAATCTGCATCAGGGCAACGTTACATGAATTTTCCATAACCTGTGTCAGATTCTGCTGCCCGTGTCCACCATTATCATAAGAGATACATTTAATCTCCCATTCATCGATCTGAAGGGAACCACCGCAGTAATAGGTCTCATCACCTTTCAGTGCACCAATCTCCAGACCTGTTGCAACCGTAAATGGTTTGATCGTAGATCCCGGCTCAAAAGTATCGCTCACGCAGAAGTTTCTCCAGAGTTCATTCAGAGCATCGATCTTATCGTCACTGCTCATTCCGGTTATTTCTTCCTCTGTATAATACTTGGATAGATCTCTCGGATTATTCAGATCATAGGTAGGTGAGGAAGCCATTGCCAGAACTTCTCCGGTATTCGGGTTCATCATGATCACAGCTCCGTTTTTAAATCCCATCCCCTCCTGCGCTTCATCTGTGTGCGCCTGGTTAAACTCTTCCAGATGCTTTTCCACGATAGACTGCAGGTTCGCATCAATCGTTGTTACGATCGTATTTCCGTTTATCGGCTCTTTCACCGTGTTTTCAATTGCCGAGTCTTCATTCTGATAACCATATCTGCGTCCATCCGTTCCATTCAACGTTGAATTATAGGATGCTTCCAGTCCGCTTGCTCCCACATTCCCCGATACGCTGAATCCCAGGACATCGCAGGCAAGTGTATTATATGGATATTTTCTGACATAATCCTCTTCCAGCCAGACTCCTTTGATCTTGGAATTTTTCTTCTCTGCCGCTTCAAATGCCTTCGCATCATCGTAGGAAATTCCTTTTTTCAGAATATTGTACCGACTGTCCGGACTGTCCGCGATAATTGCATCCACTGCCGATGCCTTGATCTGAAAATAACTTTTCAGCGCTTTTTTCGTAGCTGCTATGTTTTCAGCTTTTTTTGTCTCGTCTGAAAGTAAGACCTTTGCATCCAGAATCACATTGTATACACGCTCACTTGTCGCAAGCTTTGTGCCGTTTGTGTCTACAATATCTCCACGCTTGAACGGAATCGACCGACTCATATACTGCTGCTGATCCAGTACTGTCTTGGTATAATCTTCTCCTGACGAGGCATTGATATAGGTAATTCTTCCGACAAGAATAACAAAAGCCAGTAATATCGCTATAAAGAGCATTACCAGCTTTTTCTGCATTCCAACCGTGAATTTATGCCTCAGAACGGAAGGCTTTCTTTTTCTTCTTTTTGACATGTTATTCACCTTTGTTCATAAACCTATTTATCTGTTGTCTGTCCAAGCACTCCGCTTTTCGGAATACTTTCGTACTGTTTTACATAATCATTAACCGGGTTCTGATATTCAATAATCTGATCCGAAGTCGCATATCCCATACCCAAATCATTGATTGCACGGTCTCTTACTTCTTCCAGATTCACAGAATCCATTACTACGTTATATCTAGTTGTATTCTCTTCTTTTGCATCTGCCAGTTCCTGCTGCAGCTCGGTAATATGCTCTGTCCGGCTTGTAAGCTCTGCACGTACCTGCAGATACCATACACAGACTACAAGCGCTGCCACTGCCGCAATTGAAAGAAACATCACATATGCAGGATTCATCCGCATTGCTTTTCTTCGATTTTTCAAAATCTGTCTGTCCAGTTTTTTCTTTTTATGTTCTTTTCTTGGTTCCTCTTGTCGCTGTGGCATGACTTCTGCCTGGCGAACTGTATTTCCGTATATGTACATTCCTCGGCTTGTTACTGTACGTCTGTCTGCCTGTATTCTATGACTGTATTTTGCCATACAGCACCACCCTTTCAAATTCTATACGCGCTCAAAGATACGCAGCTTCGCACTCTTAGAACGACTATTCACTTCCATCTCTTCTTCACTTGGAAGAATCGGTTTTTTCGTAATGACTTTTCCTTTGGAAACTTTTCCACACACACATACCGGGAAAGTACTCGGACACGTGCATGGATTCTCATTCTTTTTAAAAATTCCTTTGACAATTCTGTCCTCCAGGGAATGGAACGTGATGATGCATATCCTTCCTCCCGGATTTAAAATATCAATCATATCGTCAAGTGAATCCCTGAGCACCTCCAGTTCCCGGTTACATTCAATCCGGATTGCCTGAAAGGTTCTTTTTGCCGGATGCCCCGACATCTTCTGAAACTTCATCGGTATAGACTGTCTGATAATCTCTGCCAGCTGCCCGGTTGTTTCAATAGGACCTTTCTCTCTTGCCATAACAATATGTTTTGCTATATTCTTCGCAAATTTGTCCTCACCATAGTCGCGAATGATCCGAAAAAGGTCCATCTCACTGTAGCCATTGACAATCTCCTTTGCAGATAAAGTCTGGCGTGTGTCCATCCTCATATCCAAAGGCGCATCTACGCGATAGGAAAAACCACGATCTGCCGTATCTAACTGATAAGATGATACGCCCAGATCGAGTACAATTCCATCGACCTTGTCAATCCCTTTCTCATGGAGCCTCGACTTCATATCACAATAATTGCTCCTGATTATTGTAACTCTCTCCCCGAAGTCGCTTAATCGGGTGCCTGCCGCTTCAATCGCCGCCGCATCCTGGTCTATTCCTATAAAACTCCCCTTGTTGTTTAAACGCCGACATACTTCGTATGCATGTCCGCCTCCTCCAAGTGTGCCATCAACATAAATACCGTCCGGCTTGATGTTCAGTCCTTCGATTGTCTCATCCAGTAATACTGATTTATGCTTAAATGCCATGGTGTCCTCCTAATTAAAAGATCTATTTAGATGCTAAGTCCCAAATCTTCCATGTCACTTGCAATGTCCTCGATATTTTCCTCAACATCAGCTGTACGCGCTTCCCACGCCTCTTTACTCCAGATCTCGACCTTGTCCAGCACACCTGCTAGAACAACCTCTTTTTCAAGATCTGCATAAGCGCGAAGAGAAGAAGATATCAAAACTCTCCCTTGTTTGTCAAGTTCTCCTTCCGTAGCACTTCCAAGAAAGAAACGCTTAAAGTCTCTGGCTTTTTTGTTTGTAAGCGGTAAGGTTCTAAGCTTCTCTTCAAAGGCTTTCCATTCGTTGTCCGGATACAGAAATAAGCAGCCGTCCATCCCTTTCGTAATTACGAAATGTTCTCCCAGACTCTCTCGTAATTTGGAAGGAATAATCAGCCTGCCTTTTGAATCAATACTATGATTAAATTCTCCAGTCAACATAGGATCACCTTCTTTCAAAGTGGTCTGCCACTTTCCATGCCACTTTGCTCCACTTCGCTCCACTTTCTACCACTTGTATCCATTGTACCCCACTTTTTCGCCCTTTTCAAGCACTTTTTCGAATTTATCCATTCTGAAAAAAGTCCGATAAATCATATTTTTTCCCATTTTTCATTCATTTTGTGGTGAAAAGTGGAGCGTTTTATACTCCATTCCCCACACAGTGCATAAAAAAAGTGGAGAAACCGTTCCATAATGGAACCATCTCTCCACTTTCTTCTTTTCATCTACTCAGCAGTGTTAAGTGACTGGATATAATCACTTACAGCAGAATAATCAACTTCTGCTACTGCTCTTGGCCGCTTTGATTCATACATATCATAAGCGGACCATCCAATCCAGACAACGATTGCAAGTGCAATCAGCCCAAGGATCGTATAATCAAAAGCTTTCCGCAAGTTTTTCTTTTTTTCTTCACGCTTTCTGTTCGCTTTTGCCTGTTTATAATAATCTACTTTTTTCTGACTCATATCTGCAAGTCTCCTTCGCAATCATCTAACCAGTATATTTTATCACACTTTTACGATTGATACAAGCTATACTGCAATAATTACTCCGCCATCATTCGCATACATGCTACTGACACCTCTGGTATCCAGAATGATAATGTCTTTTAATTTCACACGTTCTTCCAACATCTTCTTCACATCTTGTGCTCTCTGCGGGCAGTTACAATGCGAAATTGCAAGTACCTTGCTCTCCGGATCTTTCAGATCTGCGATCACACAATCCACCATATTCTTAAGTGCTTTTTTAATTCCGCGCGCCTGACCCAACTGACAAATCTCTCCCTTCGGAGTAGCCCCCATCACCGGCTTAATATTCAGTACTGTTGCCGCAATTGCTTTTAATCCTGTAAGTCTTCCATTCTTACGAAGAGTCTCAAGCGTCTCAAGAACAAAATATGTGTGCTGCTCTTCAATATATGCTTCTACAGCAGCTACCACTTCCTTAAATGTCATGCCCCGCTCTTCACACTGCGCAATCTTCATCCCGATGAGCGTCTGCCCTACTGATGCAGATTTTGAGTTGAACACATAAATATCTTTCTCACCATATTCTTCTTCATATAAATTCTTGCCCAGTACGGCACTGTTATAAGAACCGCTCAGTTCAGAAGACAACGTAACAGCATATACATGCTCCGCATCACAGTGATATCCTTCCATAAACGTCTCCGGAGACGGACAACTTGACTTTGGACATGTCGGGCATTCAGCTACGTTCTTCAAAAATTCAGCCTGATTGAAAGATTCATCATCAATTATATGACAATCTCCAACCTCCAGTCCCAGTGATGCTGTCTCAAACCGACCTGAAGCTTTCATCTCTGCTGTCAATTCTCCACAGCTGTCCACAATCACTTTATAACTCATAATCCAAACCTCCGAAACGTGTCATTTGCATCCATTATACGTGGTTTTCATTACCACTTATAACATCATATCACACTTTTCTTTGAAAAAAAAGCTTTTTTTACCCTTCCAGTTTAATTCTTCTGGAAATTCCAAGTGCCATTCCCATCTCTATCATCAGGAACAGGATGGATGTACCACCATAACTGATAAAAGGCAATGTAATTCCGGTATTCGGCATCATGTTCGTAACTACCATAACATTGAGAATTACCTGGATCGCGATATGTGACATAATCCCTGTCATAATCAGTGCTCCATACAGATCAGGTGCGTTCTGTGCAATAAAAAGCAGTCTGTAGATCAAAAGACCGAACAAAACCAGGATAATGATTGCTCCAAACACCCCAAGCTCTTCACAGATTGCTGACAGGATCATGTCGTTCTGCACTTCCGGTATTACCGTCTTTTGCACACCATTTCCCAGTCCTTTCCCGAAAAAGCCACCTGATCCGATCGCATATAGTCCCTGTACCGTCTGGAAAGAAATCGTTGACGCATATTTTTCCGGGTTCAGCCAGGCAATGATACGTCTGAGTCGGAAGCTGGTGCTGTTCTCAAGAAGTCTTCCGAGGATATATGATCCCGCCACAAAAACAGCCAACCCGCCGCCTGCAATCCACAGAAAAATCTTCTGCTTCTTATGTACGACAAAAAGGATACAGCAGGAAATTCCCATTACAATGATCGCAGAGCTTAGATTATCAGTCAGCACATAAACTCCCAGTGCTGCCAAACCTCCCCACTCCACAACTCCCAACGATCCTTTCAGGGTGTGTACTTTATTCCCCATTCTGCAGATCAGGTATGGGATAAATATGATCACAGCGATCTTCATAATCTCTGCCGGCTGGAATGACTGGTTAGCCGGAAGCCGGAACCATCTTCGTGCACCATTTACCTCAATACCAAGTGGTGTAAATTTAACAAGTGCAAGAAGAAGCATGGATCCCCAATAGCTCATTGCTGCATATTTGGAAAACATATGATAATCCAGGCGAGAAACCCACATCATCGCAACAATACTTCCAAGTCCGATGAGACCCTGCCTTTTCAGGAAGTACATCCCATCTCCGTATTCCGTTCGTGCTTCATAGGAACTGATACTGTATAGCATTACCAGTCCAAAACACATCAGAAATATAATAATCGCCAGAAGACTGTAATCAAAATAATGAACCGCCTGCTTTTCTACAGCCTTCCTTCGTCTGCTTTTAATTCTTTGTGCCATTTATTCACACTCCTACTTAAGCTATAACTACAAAGTCTATATCTTATAAAGTATACCATAATATCCCCCAGACGCACAAGCTTTCCGCACGAAAATAGAGCAGGCTAACTTCTATTCGATTTGTATACAAAAAAATGGTGCCGCTTCTTTGCGACACCATCTTTGTTTTACCAGCTATTCTTTATTTTTTAGCAGCAACTGCTTCTTTGATCTGTTTGGTAAGTTCTGGTACGATCTTATTCAGATCTCCAACGATACCATAGTCAGCTACATCAAAGATCGGAGCTGTCTCATCTTTGTTGATTGCAATGATCAGATCAGATTCTTCCATACCTGCTACATGCTGGATCGCTCCGGAAATACCGATTGCAAAATATACCTGAGGACGAACTGTCTTTCCTGTCTGTCCTACCTGAAGATCTTTTGGTTTCCAGCCATTATCTACAACTGCACGTGAGCAGCTTACTTCTCCGCCGAGTGCTTCTGCAAGATCTTCCAGGATCTTAAAGTTTTCTGCACTTCCGACTCCACGTCCACCGGATACAAGAATCTTGGCATCCATGATATCAACTGTCTCAGATACAGATTTGACAACTTCCATGATTTCAACGTATTTATTATCCGGTGTAAATCCTGGATTAAACTCTTCTACATTTGCCTTTGCACCTTCGATCTTAGCGATCTTCTGCATAACACCAGGACGAACGGTTGCCATCTGCGGACGATTATCCGGGCAGGCGATGGTAGCGATCGTGTTTCCACCAAATGCCGGACGAGTCATAAGAAGCTGATTGTGCTTCTGCTCTTTTCCTGCTACCGGGTTGATCGGGAAATCACCGATCTCAAGCTGTGTACAGTCTGCTGTAAGACCTGTCTGTACTCTTGCGGATACTCTAGGACCAAGATCACGTCCGATTGCAGTTGCGCCGACTAACATGATCTCCGGTTTATATTTTTCGATAACAGATGCCAGTGCATGTGCGTATGGCTCTGTTCTATATTCTTTCAGTTCCGGATCATCTACTACGATTACTTTATCTGCTCCGTATGCTGCAAGCTCATCTGCAAGTCCTTTTACGTCAGAACCGATCAGAACGGCTGCTACTTCTGCATTTAAGTCTGCTGCAAGGTCTTTTGCTTTTCCAAGAAGTTCAAATGCGATTCCGCTCAGTTTGTTGTCTACCTGTTCAGCAAAGACATATACTCCCTTATATTCTTCTAAGTTCATGATATTCACCACTTTTCCTTCTTATTAAATGATATGTTTCTCTGTTAATTTTCCCATCAGGTAAGATACTGCTTCTTCCGGATCAAGAGTAACTTTTTCTCCTGCCCCTTTTCTTACTTTGTCAGATGCTTTCGCAATCTTTGTAGGTGATCCTGCAAGACCGATATTTGCATCATCCAGGGTAGTAAGATCTGCTCTTCCCCATGTTGTGATCTCAGCATCACAAGCATCGAAGATTCCGCCTGGTGTCATATAACGTGGTTCATTTAATTCTGAAAGTGCAGTGATAAGGCAAGGCATTTTTGCTTTCAGTACATGATATCTGTCTTCGAACTGACGCTGTACGATCACACTGTCGCCTTCTACTTTGATATCCTGTGCATAAGAGATTACCGGGATGTCCAGATGTTCGGAAATCTGCGGTCCAACCTGTGCTGTATCACCATCGATTGCCTGACGTCCTGTGATGATCAGGTCATAATCGAGTTTACGGAGTGCTGCTGCGATGGTGCTTGATGTAGCCCATGTATCAGCTCCTCCAAGTACTCTGTCTGTTACAAGAATTGCCTTATCAGCTCCCATTGCAAGTGCTTCACGAAGCACATCGGCTGCTTTTGGAAGTCCCATTGTAAGTACAGTTACTTCTGCTCCATACTGGTCTTTTAATCTAAGTGCGGCCTCAAGACCTGCTTTGTCATCCGGGTTCATAATTGCAAGCATTGCAGCTCTGTTAAGTGTACCGTCCGGATTAAACTGAACTCCGCCTTTTGTATCCGGTACCTGTTTTATACAAACAACTATCTTCACGATTCGTACCTCCTATTTCAATAAGTTTCCAGAAATAACCATACGCTGAACTTCTGAAGTTCCTTCGTAGATTTCTGTAATCTTTGCGTCACGCATCATACGTTCTACATCGTATTCTCTGATATATCCGTATCCACCATGTAACTGAACAGCCTTTGTGGTAACTTCCATCGCTACTTCTGCTGCATAAAGCTTAGCCTGTGCAGCTTCGACAGAGTAAACTTTCTTTGTAGCTTTTGCCATGGCAGCTTTGTATACCATCATCTTTGCAGCCTCTACCTTTGTAGCCATATCTGCAAGCTGGAACTGTGTATTCTGGAACTGGCCAATCGTGCGTCCGAACTGTTTTCTTTCTTTTACATATGCGATTGTTCTGTCAAGTGCACCTTCAGCGATTCCAAGTGCCTGAGCGGCAATACCGATACGTCCGCCATCCAGAGTATGCATGGCGATGCCAAAGCCCTTGCCCTGTGCTCCAAGGAGATTTTCTTTTGGAATACGGCAGTCTTCAAAAATAAGCTCGTATGTTGAAGATCCACGGATACCCATCTTCTTCTCTTTGGTTCCGAATGTGAATCCCGGAGTGTCTTTCTCTACGATGAATGCAGAAATCTCTTTCATCTTTCTGCCACGTTTTTCAACAATACCTGTTACGGCGATAATGATGTAAACATCTGCTTCTTTACCGTTTGTGATAAAGCATTTTGATCCGTTTAATACCCATTCATCTCCGTCAAGAACAGCCTTAGTCTGCTGTCCCTGTGCATCTGTACCTGCCCCAGGTTCTGTAAGGCCGAAAGCTCCAAGCTTTCTTCCTGATGCAAGATCCGGAACGTATTTTGCTTTCTGCTCCGGTGTTCCGTATGTCAGGATCGGGTCTATACAAAGAGAGGTATGCGCAGATACGATTACAGATGTTGTGGCACAAACCTTTGCAAGTTCTTCTACACACATTACGTATGTCAGTGGATCACATCCCTGTCCCTCGTATTCCTTCGGTACCGGAATACCAAGAAATCCATATTTCGCCATTTTTTCAACTGTTGCTCTTGGGAAAACTTCTGTCTCGTCCACTTCCTGTGCAAGTGGTTTTACTTCGTTTTCTGCGAATTCTTTAAACAGAGTTCTCGCCATTTCGTGTTTCTTATCTAATCCGAAATCCATTTATTCTTCCTCCATGTCTTTATTTAGAACATCCATTACTGTGCATCAACCGGAGTTTTTGTGCGGTCTGCATTGTATACATAGAATCCTTTTCCGCTCTTAACTCCAAGGTTTCCACCACGGACCATCTTACGAAGCAGCGGGCATGCACGATATTTGCTGTCGCCTGTTTCTGCATAAAGTACATCCATGATAGCAAGGCAGATATCAAGTCCGATGAAATCACCAAGCTCCAGAGGTCCCATTGGATGGTTTGCACCAAGCTTCATTGCTGCATCGATTCCTGCGATGTCAGATACACCTTCCATCTTGATGAAAGCTGCTTCATTGATCATCGGAACAAGGATACGATTTACTACGAAACCTGCTGCTTCATTAACCTGTACAGGTGTCTTTCCGATTTCTTCTGCGATCTTCTTGATTGCATCTACAGTTTCAGCCGGTGTATTTACGCCTGCGATCACTTCTACTAATTTCATACGGTCTGCCGGGTTGAAGAAATGCATACCGATCATTGGACGGGTAAGTCCGTTGCCGATTTCTGTGATAGAAAGGCTGGAGGTATTTGATGCAAAAATGCATTCAGGTTTTGCGATCTTATCAAGTTCACTGAATGTAGTTTTCTTAACTTCCATGTTCTCAAATGCTGCTTCTACGATCAGATCACAATCTGCGCAGAGATCTTCTTTGAGTCCCGGAGTAATTTTTGCAAGAATTGCATCAACTGCTTCCTGAGTTAATTTTCCTTTCTGAACAAGTCTGTCATAGCCTTTAGCGATTTTAGCTTTTCCGCCTTCTGCCCATTCCTGTTTGATGTCACAGAGTGCTACTTCATATCCATCTACCTGAGCAAATGCCTTTGCAATGCCCTGTCCCATTGTTCCTGCGCCAATAATTCCTACTTTCATTGAAATTACCTCCATTTTATAAATTTAATTTTCCAGGGGAGAGTTAATTCTCCCCTTTATTAAACGAACTTATTTATTAAGGAAAGCTTCTACTTTTCTCTTTTCAAGGAATGCTGCCATTCCTTCTTTCTGGTCGTAGGATTCAAAGCATCCGCCGAAGAGTTTTTCTTCTACTACGATTGCCTCATCCATTCCCTTTTCAAGACCTTCATTGATTGCCTGTTTGCAGTGTCTTACTGCGATCGGTGCATTCTTTGCAATGCCTGCTGCCATCTTCTTTGCTGCCGGCATCAGTTCTTCCTGCGGATATACGGCATTTACAAGACCGATTCTGTAAGCTTCGTCAGCTTTGATATTTCTTGCAGTGTAGATCATCTGCTTTGCCATACCAGGTCCGACAAGTCTTGCAAGTCTCTGTGTTCCACCAAATCCAGGTGTAATTCCAAGGCCAACCTCCGGCTGTCCGAATACTGCATTGTCTGAACAGATACGGATATCACAGCTCATGGAGATTTCACATCCGCCACCAAGAGCGAATCCATTAACTGCTGCGATTACCGGAATCGGAAGTGTTTCGATCTTACGGAAAATATCATTTCCTTTCTTTCCAAAAGCTTCTCCCTCTTCTTTTGTAAGAGTACTCATCTCAGCGATATCTGCACCGGCTACAAAAGATTTTTCTCCTGCTCCTGTAAGGATCAGGCATCTGACTGCATCAAGATCAACACCGTCGATCGTTGCATCAAGTTCATCAAGAACTGCACTGTTCAGTGCGTTCAGTGCCTTTGGACGGTTAATGGTAATAATTCCAACCTGTCCTTCTACTTCATATGTAATAAATTCCATCATCAACATCTCCTTTTGATCTGGTTTATTAATCACGTTCTACGATTGTAGCGCATCCCATTCCGCCACCGATACAAAGTGTTGCAAGACCTTTCTTTGCATCACGTTTCTGCATCTCATGAAGAAGTGTAACAAGGATACGGCATCCTGAAGCTCCTACTGGATGTCCGAGAGCAATTGCTCCACCGTTTACATTTACTTTATCCATGTCGAATTTCAGATCATGTGCTACTGCAAGTGACTGTGCTGCGAAAGCTTCGTTTGCTTCGATCAGATCCATATCATCTACAGAAAGCCCTGTCTTAGCCATTACTTTATTCGTAGCTGCAACCGGTCCGACACCCATGATAGATGGATCTACTCCACCGAGTGCTCCTGCTACCCATGTTGCCATCGGTGTAACGCCGAGCTCTTTTGCTTTTTCTTCACTCATAACAACGATTGCTGCTGCTCCGTCATTGATGCTGGAAGCATTTGCTGCTGTTACAATACCATCTTTTTTGAATGCCGGACGAAGTCTTGCGATTCCTTCTGCTGTTGTTCCCGGACGCGGTCCTTCATCTGTATCAACTACGATGGTTTCTTTTTTCTTCTTCACTTCTACAGGAACAATCTCATCTTTGAATTTTCCTGCTTCGATTGCTGCGCAGGCTTTCTGCTGGCTTGCTGCTGCAAATTCATCAAGCTGTTCTCTTGTGAGTCCCCACTGTTCTGCTACATTCTCAGCAGTGATTCCCATGTGATAGTCATTGAATGCATCCCAAAGTGCGTCATTTACCATTGTATCGATCATCGGTGCATTTCCCATTCTGTATCCATAACGTGCGTTTTTCAGTGCATATGGAGCCATAGACATATTTTCCATACCGCCTGCTACAACGATATCAGCATCTCCTGCCTGGATCATCTGTGCAGCCATGTTCACACAGTTAAGTCCGGATCCGCAAACAACGTTAACCGTAACTGCCGGTGTCTCGACCGGAAGACCTGCTTTTAAAGAAGCCTGACGTGCAACGTTCTGTCCAAGACCTGCCTGGATTACACAACCCATATATACATGATCAACCTGTTCCGGAGCAACACCTGCTCTATTTAAAGCTTCTTTGATAACGATAGATCCTAATTCCGGTGCCGGAGTTGTAGAAAGAGCTCCACCCATACTTCCGATTGCTGTACGACACGCACCTGCTAACACGATTTTCTTTGCCATCACTTTTTCCTCCTTTTACATCTTAATGGTAAGTATCACTTCTTATTAAATATAAGCTGTTTTACTTTCCGTTTTTAAGATTTTCGCAAGGGACTTTTTTGTCCTCTTTTTTTAATATACTACCCATTTCCCGTTCTGTCAAATATTTATCAATCATTTTTTATCATTTAATTTTCTTTTAACATTTTCACCAACATTTTTTTACAATACATCTGCATTATTCGTCATTTCCAACACACCACTTTTATATTGACCTTTCCCAGATATGGTGCTACACTTAAGATTGTTAAAAAATATTCAACCAGAATACTATAATTAAATTATGAATGAGAAGGTGTGAAAATGAGCAAAAGTTTTGAAGAATTAATCTCAAAAGCAAATCAAAAAACCTTAAAGAAAGTCTCTGTTTCCAACGCACAGGATGAGCCGGTACTGCAGGCTGTCAAAGCTGCAAAAGAGCAAAATATCGCAACAGCCATCCTTGTCGGTGATGAAGCCAAAATCCGCGAGATTGCCGCTTCTATTGATATGGATCTGACAGATTTCGAGATCATCAATGAGCCTGATACCGAAGCAGCTGCATTAAAGGCTGTTGAGCTTGTACACAACGGCAAAGCTGATATCCTTTTAAAAGGATTGCTTGAAACAAAGACATTCTTAAAGAGCGTATTGAATAAAGAAGTCGGACTTCGTACCGGAAAGATGCTTTCCCATGTATGTGTATTTGAGATTGAAGGCATCAACCGTCTTCTGTTCTTCACAGACGTAGCTTTCAATACATATCCAACCCTTGCAGATAAAGTCAATATCATCAACAATGCAGTAGAAGTCGCACATGCATGTGGCATCGAATGCCCGAAGGTTGCTCCTCTGTGTGCAGTTGAGACAGTGAATCCAAAGATGCAGCCAACAGTCGATGCCGATAATCTCACCAAGATGTACGAGGGTGGCGATTTCAAAGGATGCCAGATCTACGGACCACTTTCCATGGATCTTGCGATCGATCCGGAAGCAGCTGTTCACAAAGGTGTGACTAATCCAGTAGCCGGACATGCTGATATTCTCCTCTTCCCGAATATCGATGCAGGAAATATCACATATAAGATTCTTGTCCGCACTGCAAAGGTCAAGATCGGTAACGTACTTGTCGGAACAAGCGCTCCGGTTGTACTTACATCACGTTCTGATGATTTCCAGACAAAACTGAATTCTATCGCTCTTGCGACCGTAATCGCAGGATCGATCACAGACTAAGGAGGATCTTTTTATGAGCTATAAAATTTTAGTAATCAACCCGGGATCTACTTCTACCAAGATCGGTGTGTACGAAGACGAAACTTTGTTATTCGAAGAAACACTCCGTCATTCCACCGAAGAGATTGCAAAATATGCAACCATCGTTGACCAGAAAGATTTCCGTAAAGAACTGATCGTAGATATTCTCGCAAAGAACAGCTTCGACATCAAATCTCTGAATGTTGTAGTAGGACGAGGCGGACTTTTAAAACCGATCCCAGGTGGAACCTATCCAGTATCTGACGCACTTCTTGCTGACTTAAAAGCAGGTGTGCAAGGACAGCATGCATCGAACCTTGGAGGCATCCTTGCCCGCGAAATCGGTGATGAGATCGGAGTTCCTTCTTACATTGTTGACCCGGTTGTTGTCGATGAGATGGAACCTGTTGCAAGATATTCCGGAATCCCGGAACTTCCGCGTATCAGTATCTTCCACGCACTGAACCAGAAAGCAGTTGCCAAACGCTACGCCAAAGAACAGAGTGTATCTTATGACTCCCTGAACCTGGTCGTTGTACATATGGGCGGCGGTGTATCTGTCGGTGCTCATAAAAATGGCAAAGTTGTCGATGTCAACAACACACTTGACGGAGACGGACCTTTCTCACCGGAACGTTCCGGCGGTGTACCAGCAGGCGCACTCGTAAAAATGTGTTTCTCCGGTCAGTACACACAGGCTGAAGTATATAAAAAGATCAACGGGAAAGGCGGTCTCAACGGATACCTTGGAACCAACAACATGCGCGACGTTGCAGAACGTGCCTTTGAAAAGGGTGACGAAGAAGCAGCCGGTGTATTCCACGCATTCACTTACCAGGTTGCCAAAGAAGTCGGCGCCATGGCAGCCGTACTTAACGGAAAAGTAGACCAGATCCTTCTCACCGGTGGTATCGCATACAGCGATTATGTAACATCCGAGATCAAGGAAAAAGTCGGCTTCATCGCCCCAATCACCGTCTACCCGGGTGAAGATGAACTCCTCGCCCTCGCTCAAGGCGCTCTCCGTGTATTAAACGGCGAAGAAAAACCTCTGGTATATTAATTTTTTCCAAAACCCTAAAACATGCAAAACGCATATATCTCATCGTAGAAAAAAGTCTGGCACACCTCGCCAGACTTTTTTAGTTACTACGCTTTTATTTAATAATGTCAATAGCTTCGAGGGACAAATTGGGCAAAAGATAATGCGTCTATTCGTCTTTTGTGCAATGGAGATGAAACTCAAAAATCGTGGAAACCTCTGCTGAACACGATTTTCGCTTTAGGGGGTTCATCGGAATGGTTTGCACAACTAGAATAGACGCATTATCTTTTTCCGAATTTGTCAACACAACCTAAATCATTCAAAAAAGAGCAGACACTTAAAAAGTATCCACCCTTTTTTTCTATCCCTAATCTCTTTTAACTACAGCAGAGCATCCCATTCCGCCACCAACACAAAGTGTTGCAAGTCCTGTATGTACATCTTCTTTCTGCATCTCATACAACAAGCTTACAAGGATTCTTGCACCTGAGCAGCCAACCGGATGTCCGAGAGCAATTGCTCCACCATTGACATTCAGCTTACTAAGGTCAAATCCAAGATCTTTTCCAACAGCTACAGACTGTGCTGCAAATGCTTCGTTTGCTTCGATCAGATCAAAATCTCCGATCTCCATTCCCAGCTTCTTCATAACCTTACGTGTTGAATAAACCGGTCCGATTCCCATGATTGCCGGATCACATCCTGCGAGTTCTCCGCCGATCCATGTTGCCATAGGTGTTACGCCAAGCTCTTTTGCTTTTTCTTCGCTCATAACGATAAGTGCAGCTGCACCATCATTGATTCCGGATGCGTTACCTGCTGTAACCATACCGTCTTTCTTAAATGCAGGACGAAGTTTTGCAAGACCTTCTTTTGTGATTCCTTTACGAGGACCTTCATCTGTATCTACAAGAATCGTTTCTTTTTTCTTCTTCACTTCGACCGGAACAATCTCGTCTTTAAATTTACCTTCTGCCATTGCTTTTTCACATTTGTTCTGAGACCATGCTGCAAATTCATCCAGTTCTTCTCTTGTAAGTCCCCACTGTTCGCAGATATTTTCTGCTGTGATTCCCATGTGATAATTATGGAATGCGTCGGTCAGACCATCCTTGATCATAGCATCTTCGATTGTCGCATTTCCCATACGATATCCATAACGTCCGTTTCTCAACATGTACGGAGCCATTGTCATATTTTCCATACCACCTGCAACGATAATATCTGCATCTCCAGCTGCGATCAGCTTCGCTGCAAGGTTTACACAGTGAAGACCGGATCCACAAAGTACGTTGATAGTTGTTGCCGGTACTTCATTCGGGATTCCTGCATATACAGCTGCCTGACGTGCCGGGTTCTGTCCGTTGCCTGCCTGGATAACATTTCCCATATACACTTCGTCAATCTGATCCGGAGAAACGCCCGCTCTTTTGAGAGCTTCTTTGATTACGATCGTTCCAAGTTCTACAGCCGATGTATTTGCAAACTGTCCGCCCATTACACCGATTGCTGTACGACATGCTCCTGCTAAAACAACTTTTCTTGCCATGATAAAAATCCTCCTTTATTTTGTAAATCACCTGATGTTTTTATTATAATCCTCTAAAAAACAGAATTCAATAGATGCTTGATATTTTTTTAACATTTTTTATGTTCTATTCCAGGTACATGCCTCAATTCGATTGAGAGATTTCTTGATAAATGTTAAACTTTTCTCGGTATTTATACTTATTGACATTCACATCATTATTATGTTTTTTCAAAAAAACAAATTTGTCATTGACATTTATATAGCAATTTGTTAAATTAAAGTTGCTCATATGACTGACGGAAGTGGAATGAACCACAGGGAAATATGAGGATTTGATTATTTAGCCGACCGTCTGGGCGATTCAGCTCAGATGCCGGCTTTTTTTACGCATTTTTATAAGATTATCATAAATCAGGGCTATATAAAAGGCGTAAACATCCATCGGTTCTTCTGGCTGAACCTTTTCATATGTCTGGAATTTGCCAGAACTTTCCGGGCATAAACCGCAGCAACACAGTGTATAATAACCAGGTCATAGGTACTATGGCTCACCCACAAGAAGGAGGAATAACCAAATGATGCAGAAAGAACAATGGCAGGGATTTGAAGGAAGACTCTGGAAAGAAGAAATCAACGTTCGTGATTTTATCCAGAACAACTACACACCTTACGAGGGAGATTCTTCATTCCTTGCAGATCCGACCGAAGCAACAAACCAGCTCTGGGGCAAGCTTCAGGAACTCCAGAAAGAAGAACGTGCAAAAGGCGGCGTTCTGGATATGGAAACAGAAGTGGTATCTTCTCTTACCGCTTACGGTCCAGGTTATATCTGCGAAGAACTGAAAGATAAAGAACAGGTTGTGGGTCTTCAGACTGACAAACCTCTGAAACGTGCATTTATGCCGTTCGGTGGAATCAAAATGGCTGAGGAAGCATGCAAAACTTACGGATATGAACCAAACCCGAAATTCCATAAAATCTTTACAGATTATCATAAAACACATAACCAGGCAGTATTTGATGCCTACACACCGGAAATGAAAAAAGCACGTCACGCAAAAATCCTTACCGGTCTTCCGGATACTTACGGAAGAGGACGTATCGTCGGCGATTACCGCCGTGTTGCCCTCTACGGAATCGATCTCCTGATCGCTATGAAGCAGGACGATCTCGCAAACTGCGGATACGGATCCATGCGTGACAATGTCATCCGTCAGCGGGAAGAACTTGCAGAACAGATCCGTGCCCTCAAGGGTATGAAAGAAATGGCTGCTGTCTACGGATTCGACATTTCCGAGCCAGCAAAAAATGCAAAAGAAGCATTCCAGTGGCTGTACTTCGGATACCTTGCAGCAATCAAGACTCAGAACGGAGCTGCCATGAGTGTCGGACGTGTATCTACCTTCCTTGATATCTACATCAAGAGAGATATGGAAGCAGGAATCCTTACCGAAGAAGAAGCTCAGGAATTAGTTGACCATATGACAATGAAATTCCGTATGGTTAAGTTCGCACGTATCCCATCTTACAACCAGCTCTTCTCCGGTGACCCGGTCTGGG
Source organism: Coprococcus sp. AM97-35 (assembly GCF_027697525.1). Classification (NCBI taxonomy): domain Bacteria; kingdom Bacillati; phylum Bacillota; class Clostridia; order Lachnospirales; family Lachnospiraceae; genus Coprococcus; species Coprococcus sp. AM97-35. The sequence goes on from NZ_JAQESL010000005.1 coordinate 144,930, forward strand.
CTACACTGGAAGTCGGCGGAATGGGACAGGACGGACGTTCTATGGTAACAAAGACAGACTACCGTTTCCTGCACACCCTGGAAAACATGGGACCTTCTCCGGAACCGAACCTGACTGTACTTTACACAGAACGTCTTCCGAAGAACTTCAAGGACTACGCTTCACATATTTCTATTGAAACAAGTTCTATCCAGTATGAAAATGATGATGCAATGCGTCCGGTATGGGGCGATGACTATTCTATCTGCTGCTGCGTATCTGCAACACAGACTGGTAAAGAAATGCAGTTTTTCGGAGCAAGAGCAAACCTTGCAAAATGCCTTCTTTACGCGATCAACGGTGGTGTCGACTGCAAGTCAAAAGATCAGGTAGGACCGGCTTACACACCGATCACTTCTGAATACCTTGATTATGATGAAGTAATGGCTAAATACGACAAGATGATGGACTGGCTCGCCGGACTGTATGTAAACGTACTGAACCTGATCCAGTACATGCATGACAAATACTACTATGAAGCATCTCAGATGGCACTGATCGATACCGATGTACGTCGTACATTTGCAACAGGTATCGCAGGATTCTCTCATGTAGTTGACTCCTTAAGTGCGATCAAATATGCAAAAGTGAAAACAATCCGTGACGAAAACGGACTCGTTGTAGATTTCGAGACAACCGGTGATTTCCCGAAATACGGAAATGATGATGACCGCGCAGATGATATCGCAGTATGGCTTCTTCAGACATTTATGAAGAAACTGAAAAAGCATCACACCTACCGTGAATCCGAACCGACAACTTCTATCCTTACCATTACCTCAAACGTTGTATATGGAAAAGCTACCGGTGCTCTTCCGGATGGAAGAAAAGCAGGCGCACCGCTTTCACCTGGAGCAAACCCAAGCTACGGTGCTGAACAGAACGGACTTCTTGCTTCCCTGAACTCCGTTGCCAAGCTGCCTTACGAATGGGCACTTGACGGAATCTCTAACACCCAGACCATCAACCCGAATGCAATCGGACATACTCCGGAGGAACGCATTAACAACCTGGTAAATGTTATGGACGGATACTTCTCTCAGGGTGCTCACCATCTGAACGTCAACGTATTCGGAACAGAAAAACTTCTTGACGCTATGGAACATCCGGAAAAAGAAGAATACGCAAACTTTACGATCCGTGTATCAGGATATGCGGTTAAGTTCATCGACCTTACACGCGAACAACAGCTCGATGTGATCGCAAGAACCTGCCACGATCGTATGTAATTACCGAACTTACACTCTTTTGCCAAACATATCGTTATGCTGGAAGTCATGCATTTTAAAGTGCATGACTTTCGGCACATACAGAGATGCTGCTGGCAACTTTTCCTGCATACTAAGGCATTTAAAAGACTCTGCCTGATCCGCAGTTTTCCAATCACACAATGAAAAAGGAGATTTTCATATGACTCAAATCAAAGGACTTATTCACTCTACAGAAAGCTTTGGTTCTGTTGACGGGCCTGGGGTACGTTTTATTATATTTGTTCAGGGATGTCCACTGAGATGTCAGTTCTGCCATAACCCTGACACCTGGAATATGACAGATAAAAACGGCGCCACCTGGCGCAGTGCCGATGAGCTTCTTGCGCAGGCTCTGCGTTACCGCACTTACTGGAAAAATGGCGGTGGAATCACCGTAAGCGGCGGAGAACCCCTCCTACAGATTGATTTTCTGCTGGATCTTTTCAAAAAAGCAAAGGCAAAAGGTATTCACACAACGATTGATACTGCAGGTGGTCCTTTTACCAGAGAAGAACCATTTTTCTCCAAATTTCAGGAGCTGATGCAGTATACCGATCTTCTTCTTGTTGATATCAAACATATCGATGAAAAAGCTCACAAAGAACTGACCGGAAAAACGAATAAAAACATTCTGGATATGATCCGTTTTCTCTCCGATATCAAAAAACCTGTCTGGATCCGCCATGTGCTCGTACCGGAGCGCAGCGACTATGATGAATACTTAAACCGGTTAAATGATTTTATCCAGACACTTGATAATGTAGAAAGAGTAGAAATCCTGCCTTACCACACACTTGGTGCCTACAAATGGAAAGAGCTGGGACTTGATTATCCACTCAAAGGGATCAATCCACCTTCGAGAGAACGCGTAGAAAATGCAAAGAAGATCCTGCACTGTTCGTAAGACATATTTAAAAAAATAGATGGCAGCTTTCTCTTCATATTTTGCCTGTAATGTGCTATGATTGGTGTAGTGTATTTAAGAGAGGAGAATTATAGCAATGAACGAAAGACTGGAACGCGTATTGCAAAAAATGGAAAAAAAAGGAATCGATCAGTTACTTGTATCTGATCCGCTCAGCATCCGCTTTTTAACGGGCATCATGGTACATCCGGGGGAAAGATTGTACGCTCTGTTGCTTCGTACAAACGGAAAGCACACCATGTTCTTGAACTATCTGTATTATGTATCTGATACAGGATTTGAAGAAGTATGGTTCAGTGATATGGATGATCAGATTGGAGTTCTGACAGAACATATCGATACCAAGGGCGTAATCGGTATCGACAAAACATTTCCTGCTCGTTTCCTGATCCCGCTTCAGGAACGCTGCCCGGAACTGAAAACGGTATGGGGATCTGACTGTGTAGACGGTGTTCGTGCTGTTAAGAATGAAGAAGAAATCAAGATCATGAGACAGGCATCTGTAATCAATGACATGGTTATGGAAAGAGCTGCTGCCTACATTAAAGAAGGCATGACAGAAAAACAGATTGCTGATTTCATTGAAGCAGAATACTACAAAGAAGGCGCAACAGGACTCAGCTTTGATACAATCGTATGCTTCGGTGCTAACGCTGCTGACCAACATCACTCACCAAGCGAGACAAGAACTCTGAAAGCCGGAGAATGCGTTCTGATCGATATGGGATGCATCTGGAACGGTTATTGCTCAGATATGACAAGAACCTTCTACTGCAAGAGCGTAGACGAAGAACAGGCTGCAATCCATGACCTTGTTCGTACAGCGGTTGAGAAAGCAGAAGCCATCATCAAACCAGGCGTACGTTTCTGTGATATCGATGCGCAGGCAAGAGATCTCATCGGCGAAGCAGGATACGGCGAATACTGGAAGATTCGTCTTGGACATTTCATCGGCCAGGAAGACCATGAATACGGTGATGTAAGCCCGATCAACAAGAACGTAGCTGAACCGGGTATGATCTTCTCGATCGAACCGGGAATCTACATCGAAGGCAAATACGGTGTACGTATCGAAGACCTCGTTCTCGTAACAGAAGACGGATATGAACTTCTTAACGTAGTAGATAAAAAATATAGAACAGTTGGTTAATTGTTCTTCCATTACTTCAATATAGAACCAAAAAAGACACGCATTACTGCGTGTCTTTTTTGGTCAACCCCTGGATCGCGTTAACAATTTCCATATACGTTTCTTCGATTGCATCCTGTCCGGGAACCCCACGTAAAAGTGTATTTCCCTTCTCTACAGCTGCTTTCAGCTCATTTACGGATTCATCGGTATAGGTCTCTGTATTAATAGATTCTGTGTTGTCAATTAATGCTTTTAACTGCTTCTTGTCTAACTTCTGTGGTGTGATGGTAATTGTATCGCCAACTTTTTGTGTGGTATTCTTTCCCCCACTCAATTCTTGCCGTACAAAATAAATACCTCCACCAATCACCACACATGCAAGAAGTATGACAAGAACAGAACCTATCTGTGTCCCGCGGTCACGATGAGTTTTCTTTGGTCTTTTTACGATAGTTGGATTCGTATGCTTATTCATATAGAAATATCCTTTATAAACTTCAGGTAGCTGTGAGAGAACTCACAGCCACCTGATTAAATTCACATCATCTGTGCTTATTGCTAAGACCAGATTATGCGTTTCTTCTTCTGAAGAATGCTACAACTGCTGCAGCACCTGCAATAAGAAGTGTTGCTACGTATACGAATACGTTGCTATGATCACCAGTCTGAACTGTATCAGATTTCTGCTCATTTGCTTTCTTAGCAGATTCCTTCTTGTTTGTCTTTTTGTCATCTTTTGCTACTGTTGTAGATGTTTTGTCATCTTTCTTGTTCTCTTCAATTGAAGTACCCGGTTTTTCTTCTGGAGTACTTGGTTTTGAAGGATCAACTGATGGCTGATCCGGATCAACCGGAGTTTCATTCTTTTCAAGAACAGCTG